>NZ_RFFJ01000187.1 GCF_003696235.1 Streptomyces triticirhizae | reverse complement strand
GACCCGGTCCGTTCGCGGCCTCGCCGCCAGGCGAGGCCGGCCCGTGGAGGACCAGCGCGATGCCGCCCAGCGCCCCGCCCGCCTCACCCAACGTCGCCCGGCGCAGCGCGACATGGCGGCGCGAGGTCGGCATCACCCGCGCCTCGATGGCCCGTTGAACGTGCCGGGTCAACGCCTCGCCGGCCCGCGCCAACTCGCCGCCCAGCACGACGAGTCCGGGCCCGACGACCTGGCAGGCCGCCGCCAGCACGGCGCCGACGCGCTCGCCGACCTCCGCCAACACCGCCCGCGCGGCGACGACTTCGGGGCCTTCGCCGGTGGAGCCGGCCGCGTCGAGCAGCCGGTCGAGATCCGGGGCGGGGCCGCCGGCCTCGGCGTGGAACGCCGCCAGCACCGCGCCCAGCGAGGCCACCGTCTCCAGGCAGCCGACGCCGCCGCACTCGCAGGCACGGCCGCCCGGCTCGACCACGACATGCCCGAACTCGCCGGAGAGGCCGCGCGGGCCCCGGTGGAGCGCGCCGCCCACGACCAGGCCGCCGCCGACGCCGTGGGAGAGCCGCAGATAGAGCACGTCCGGCGCGCCGGCGCCCGCGCCCCAGGTGGCCTCGGCGAGGGCGGCGAGCCGGGTGTTGTTGTCGACCAGAACCGGCACCCCGAAGCGTTCGCGCAGCAGCGCGACCGGCTCCAACTCGCTCTCGCCGGCGTCCTGTTGGGAGACCGGGCCGACCAGGCCGATCCCGATGGCGTCCAACGCGTCCAGCCGCAGGGCGCCGCCAGCCAGGGAGCCGATCAACCGTTCGGCCAGCGCGACCCGTTCCGCCCAGGGCAGCCGCGCCGGGTGCGGGGCGCTGGCGGAGCCGATCGGCTCGTGCGCGACGTTGACCGCCGCGACATGGACCGCCCGGCGAGCGAAGTCGACGCCGACGGCCAGCCCGGCGTCGGGGTTGAGGCTGAGCGTCTCCACCGGCCGCCCGCGCCGCCGCTCCCCCGCCCCCGGCGGGGCGGCGACCACGGCGCCGCGCGCGACCAGGCTGCCCACGATGTCGTAGAGCGTGGTGCGGGAGAGCCCGCTGTGGCGTCCGAGAGCGGCCCGGGTCAACGGCCCGTGGCGGCGCAGCAGTTCCAGCACCGACCGTTCGTGACCCGCCCGCAGCCTGGTCAGCGGGGTGTCCTGTGGGTTCATGCCGGACAGCCTGCGGCGGCCGAATATTTACGTCAACGGTCCGGAAAAAAGCTGGAACACGGCGCCATACGCCGTTCACACACCCCCGCGAGGCCCGCCGCGCGCGACCCGTGGGAGAGTTGGCCGAGAGCGACGAACGGGGGCCGTTCATAACATTCCGGCAACGGGGCCACGGTCGCAACGCGGCGTTCACAGACGGGCGTTCGGGCGGTGTCCCGGCGGTCGTTCAGTCGGCAGGCGCGAAGTCGGTGAACTCGACGCAGGAGTCCTGTCCCTCGTAGGACGGGTCGTCGCCCTCGCCCGGCCGGTCCAGGAAGTGCACGCTGGCCGGGCGGCCCTCGTCCGGGCCGCTTTCGACATAGGCGATGTCCACCCGGTCGTAGGCGCCGTCCTCCCGCACGCCGAGCGCGGCGGCGTGCTCCTCGGCGATGGTGGGCGCGCCCTCGTCCCAGGACATCCCGCGCGCGACCTCGTCGAGCGGCTCGTTCGCGACGGTCTCGCCGTCCTCCACGGTGATCGTCCAGGAGCCGGCGGACTCCCCGCCGCAGGGGCCCTCGTAGGAGGCCCAGGTGTAGGTGTAGTCGGCGGGTTCGTCCCAACCGGTCGCCGGCGCCCCGGTGTTCGCCGCCGGCGCCCCTTCCTCGGCCGCCCCGCAGCCGGCCAGCAGCGACGCCCCGACGGCGGCGCCCAGCGCCCAGGCCGCGCCCCTCGTGCCCGTTCTTCGTCTCATGGACCTGGGACGTCCCCGGCCGGGCGCCGGTTCCCTCCCACCAACCGGACGCCCGACGGCGGCAGTTGGGCCGTCACCGGCCGGGCGACACGGTCCCGCCCAACGCGGGACGCGGTCCAACGAACTTCCCGCCGGCGTGGCGCGACGAGGGCCGCACCGCAGCCCAACAGCCCCGGGGTCAACGGGCGCTGGGCGTCCGCAGGGATCGCCAGAACTCCACCAGGGCCGCGGCGGTCCGCTCGGGCGCGTGCACGTTCGGCGAGTGTCCACCGTCCGGCACCGTGACCAGTCGCGCGCCCAACGCGTGTGCCATCCGCGCGACGCCCTCCGCGGGCCAGGTGAGATCGGGACTCCCGGAGACGACGGCCACCGGGGTGTCCAGCTCGGCCAACTCCGCGCTGCGGTCGGGCTCTTCGAGGAGCTGTTCGGCGGCGGCCCGCACCTGCGCGGGGTCGTTGGCCAGCCACCGGGTGCGGGAGAAGTCCCGCACCTCGGGGGGAACGTGGGCTGGCCCGTCGGACGCGTCGTTCCCCAGGAAGGGCCAGATGTCAGCGAGCGTCATGGAGTCGAGGGCCGCGAGCAGCAGCCGCAGCCGGTCCCGCTGGGCGGGCGCCACGGCGCCGGGGCCGAAGTTCATCAGCGTCAGGGACCGCCAGAGCGCGGCGTCGCCCCGGGTGCGCAGCAGCGCCGCCCTGGCGATGAGCCCGCCATAGGAATGCCCCAGCAGATGCACCGGCCCGCCCCCCAGGGACTCCGCCAACGCGACCAGATCCCCGGCGAGTTGGTCGAGGGCGTACGAATCGGGCGACGCGGACGGGCCGGACCGGTGGAGCCGCGCCGTCTCGTACTGGCCGCGACCGTCGATGGCCACCGCGCGGAGTCCCGCCCGGCTCAGGGGCGCGAGCAGGGGCAGGAAGTCCTCCTTGCTGCCCATGAATCCGGGCACCAGGAGCACGGTTCCCGCACACCGGTCGGGCGTTGCCGGCCGGGCATCGACGGCCGCGAAGTCACCGCGCGCGGTGACCAGGGGACCCACCCGCGCCCCGACCGGCACGTCGAGGGTCAGTAGCTGACTCATGGGCCGAGAGCTTAGCCACGGCGTCACCGGCCCCGAGGCCGAAGCGGCAGGTCATCCACCTATGGAGTGCCGGTTCGGCCGCCAGTACCCCTGGACGTGGAAGGCGCGGGCGACGGTGCCTGCCCAGCGTCCCTCACGTGCCAGCCGCCGAGAATTCCGACGACCCGCAGAAACCGACTCTCATCGTTTCGCTGCCCCTGTCGGCGCCCCTCCCAGGCCAGTGTGGAATGCCCGTACAGCCGTGTGGTCAGCGCGTTGATATCGCCTTCCACCTCCCGCAGATACAGACCGAGGCGTTGTATTCCTTTGTTGCTGTTGTGGAGATAGGTGACGCCTCCGACCAGGACGAGGGCGACGACGGCGAACCGCCACCACCGCAGATCTCCCGCGAGCGTCACGCCGATCGCGGTCAGGAGAGCCGCGAAGCCTGCCATCTGCTGTCGGGCACTGATGCGCTGGGTGATCTCGCCCCGAAGCGACTCGTACTCCTTCATGCGTAAGCCGATGATCTCCCTGAGGCGCTCTTCCTCTTCCACGATCGCATTCCCCTTCTTCCCCTTTACCGTCCGCCCTCGTTCCCAAGGAAACCAGCGATGTGGGGTGATCGGAGTCAACTTGAGCTGGATTTGCGCTTCGCGGCCTTTCACCCTTCCCGCCGGCCGCCGGCGGCGCGCGGGGAGTGCCCCGGACGCCGGGGCGCCCTCCCGTCCGTGCGGAGCGCACCCCCGTGCGTACGGCGAGCGACGCGCTCGCGGGTCCACCCCGGAGGGCTCTCGCGGGTGCGTCCCGGGGGCTCCCACGGGTCAACCCCCGGAGGGCCTCCGCGAGGGAAATCACAGGTCAGAGCGGGTGTACGTTCGTACACCCGAGGTGTAGTGTCGGGCGCGTGACGGACTACTTCGAGGGTGATGACCGCAGCAATCTGGAGCGGATGCTCGCCGGGGACTTCTATGTCGCCGACGACCCCAGAATCCTGGCGGCCCAGCAGCGTGCGGTCCGTCTGGCCGGGGAGTACGCCACTGCCTACGCCACCGACATCGAGGGCGCCCAGTCGATCGTCAGGGAGCTGGTCGGCTCCCTGGGCGCGGACGCCCATATTCGGCCACCGCTGTTCGTCGACTACGGGAGTTACCTCTCCGTCGGCGACCGCACCTTCATCAACTACAACCTGACCGCCCTGGACGTCGCCCCGATCACCATCGGCGCCGACTGCCAGCTCGGGCCCAACGTTCAACTCCTCACTCCCATCCACCCGTTGGAGCCGCAGCCGCGTCGCGACAAGCTGGAGGCGGCCAAGCCGATCACCATCGGGGACAACGTGTGGCTGGGTGGCGGGGCGATCGTCCTGCCCGGGGTCACCATCGGGGACAATTCGGTGATCGGCGCCGGCGCTGTGGTCACCCGGGACATTCCGGCCAATGTGCTCGCCCTCGGCAGCCCCGCCCGCGTGATCAGGTCGCTGTGATCCGTCCCCGCGTGCCACCCGAGCCCCGACCGTGACGGCGACGACGCCGTTCGGACGGCACGACCCGGACCGCCGTGACCGCATCGTGCGCGCGGCCCTCGACGTGATCGCCGAGTCCGGCGTCGCCGGAACCTCGCACCGCAAGGTCGCGGCGCGGGCCGGGGTGCCGCTGGGATCGATGACGTACCACTTCGACGGCATGGACGCCTTACTGCGGGAGGCGTTCACCAGCTTCGCCGACACGGTGGTGGCCCTGTTCGAGGAGCGGCTCGGCGCGGCCCGGAACGTCGACGAGGCCAGGGAGGCCGTGGCCGACCTGGTCCACCACCTCTCCCGAGGGGACGCGGGCAACCAGCGGGCGGTCGTGCTGACCCACGAGCTGTACACGCTGGCGGCGCGGAAGCCGGCCTTCCGGGAGCTGACCCGGGAGTGGATGCGCCGCAGCCGGGTGGCGCTGGAGTGGCACTTCGATCCGGCCACCGCACGGCAGTTGGACGCGTTGATCGAGGGGCTGGCCATCCATCGGGCGCTGGAGACCGAGCCGCACGACCGGGCGCTGACGGTGGAGGCGATCGCCCGGATCACCGCGCGGGCCGAGCGGCCGGGCCCGACCGGAGCCGACCCGGGCCCGACCGGTTCCGGCGAGGCCGCAGCGCGCTGACCGCAGCGCGCGCCCCCATCGAACTCCCACACCACTCGACACCCCTCACACCGCCCCACACCACTCCAGAGCGCCCGGCGCACCACCACGCGCCCTCACACACCCCCACACGCCCGCACACAACCCCCGTACGCCCCAGCACGCCCGGAAAGAGAGCCATGTCCTCCCTCACCGCCACCGACCGCCCGGTCAGGGCGCGTTGCGCGGTCGCCGCGCTGTTCTTCACCAACGGTTTCCTCTTCGCCAACGTGGTCCCCCGCTACCCGGAGATCAAGTCCGGTCTCGACCTGTCCAACGCGGCGCTGGGCACCGCGATCGCGGCCATGCCGCTGGGCGCGCTGATGCTCGGTCTCGCGGCCAGCCCGTTGATCAAGCGGTACGGCTCGGCCCGCACGGCGGTGGTCAGCCAGCTGCTGATGGGGTTCAACATCCTGCTGGTCGGCACGGCGCCGAACTTCGCCGTGCTCTGCCTGGGCCTCTTCCTGGCCGGCAGCCTGGACGCGATCACGGACGTCGCGATGAACGCCCACGGCCTGCGCGTTCAGCGGCGCTACGGGCGTTCGATCCTCAACTCCTTCCACGGCCTGTGGAGCGTGG
Organism: Streptomyces triticirhizae; assembly: GCF_003696235.1. Lineage (GTDB taxonomy): Bacteria > Actinomycetota > Actinomycetes > Streptomycetales > Streptomycetaceae > Streptomyces > Streptomyces triticirhizae. The sequence goes on along the minus strand of NZ_RFFJ01000187.1, from coordinate 6,449 downwards.
GCGCGGTGGTCGGCGGGATAGCCGGCGCCGGCGCGGCCCAGCTCGGGCTGTCGCTGGCGGTTCATCTCGCGATCGTGGGCGCCCTGGCGGTGGGCTCGGCGCTGACCTCGTCCCGGTTCCTGCTGCCCGGGCCCGAGGACGCGGAGCGCGCGCCCGCCGCCGAGACGAACGGGGCGAACGGGGCGGACGGGGCGAACGGTTCCGACGGGTCGCGGGCGGCGGCCGGCCGGCGGAGCTGGCTGCGGCGGCCGGTGCTGATGGCGTTCGCGCTGCTGGGCCTGATGACGGCGGCAACGGCCGTGATCGAGGACGCCCCGGCGTCCTGGGGCTCCAACTACCTCCAGAACGAACTGGGTTCGAGCCCGTTCATCGGCGGGATGGCGTTCATGGCGCTCCAGGGGACGCAGACCGTCGCCCGGCTCCTGGGCGACCGGGTGGTGCACCGGCTCGGCGACCGGACCACGGCCAGGATCGGGGGCCTGCTGGTGCTGGTCGGCATGGGCGTGGCGCTGCTGTGGCCCTCGGTGCCGACGACGGTGCTGGGCTTCGGGCTGTGCGGGATCGGGATAGCGACGATCATTCCGGCCGCGTTTCATGCGGCGGACGAGATTCCCGGGCTGTGGCCGGGTGCGGGCATCACGGTGGCGGCGTTCCTGCTGCGGGTCGGGTTCCTGGTGTCGCCGCCGGTGATCGGGCTGATCGCGGACGCGGAGTCGATCCGGCTGGGCCTGGTGCTGGTTCCCGTGGCGGGGCTGGCGCTCCTGGCGACCTCCGGCATCCTCGACACCCGCCACGTGGACGCCGACACCCGCAGCACGGACGCCGACACGCCCTGAGCCCCGGCCGGGTCACACCAGCGGCGGGCGGCCGGCCCTGGTGAGGCGGCGGACCGTGTGCCAACTCATCGGCGCCCGGCGGCCGTAGTCGCCGCGCCAGCCCTCGGCGAAGCCCTGGAACGACACCCTCAGCGCGTGGCCGCGCGTCCGGGCGAGGGTGAGCAGCAGCCAGCTGGCCAGGTTCAACGGGACCAGCACCCGGGGCAGGTTGCGGCGGGCGAGCCAGACCCGGTTGCGGGCGGTGAGGCGGTAGAACCCGTCGTGCCGCGCCGGGCTGGTCGCCGGGTGGTGGACGACGACCTCCGGCGTGTAGCGGCCGGTGTAGCCGTGGTCCCACAGCCGCCAGGCGAGGTCGATGCCCTCGTGGAAGAGGAAGAAGTGGCCCGGCCAGCCGCCGACCTCCTCGAACGCGGAGCGCCGCACCAGCACCACGCCCTCGGCCATCACGGTGGCGACCCCGCCGCGCCCCGGGTCGGAGGAGCGCAGCCGGGGCACCCAGCGGCGGAGCGTGGTGCCGTCGGGGTCGGCGATCCTCGGCTGGACATAGGCGAGTTCGGGGTCGGCGCGCAGGGCGGCGGCGAGCCGGGCGAGGGCGTCGACGGTGGGCAGCACCGCGTCGTTGTCGAAGAACACCAGGTACTCGCCGGCGACATGGCGCGCGCCCACGTTGCGGCCCTCGGGGATGCCGACGTTCTCCGGCAGGGAGACGGTGCGCAGCCCGTCCGGGACGCCCTCGGGGACGCAGCCGTTGCCGACCACCACGATGTCCAGTTCCACGCCGCGCTGGGCTCGCAGCGAGGCCAGCGCCTCGGCCATCTCGCGCGGGCGGTCGTTCATGGTCAACACCACGACCCCGACGGTGGGTCGGTCGTGCGGTCGAGGGTCGCTCACATCCATCAACCGATGCCTCCCGTCGCGCGCGCCACCGCGCGTACGTCTGCCGTTCACCACCCCGTCGGCCTGGGGATGCCCCACCTTAGAACGTTTCGGGGGGCGTTCCGGTCGTTCCGACCCAACACCCGCAGACATAGGGTCACTTGCTCGGGGGTTCACGCAACCCGAGATCCGGTACAACGCCTCCACCTGGTGTTTCGCCATGGGCTCCGCACACCCCATGGACAGCGCACCGCGCGGGGTCTATAAAACGATCCCATGTCTGGGTCGCATCCCGCGCGGCCCTCCCCCACTCCCGCGTTCACTCCCCCACCGTCTCGCCCCACCGCCGTCACGTCCTCAGCGCCGCGCCCCGTGGGAGCGGCGCGCGGCGCGCGGCTCGTCGGCGCTGGAACGCCGCGCGCCCCGCCGCCCTCGGGGACGCGCCCGTCCGAAGGAGAAGAGAACGACGTGAAGCTCCGTACCACCAGGCTGGCCGGCATCCTCGTGCTGTCCGCCGCGCTGCTGACCGCCTGCGCCGACGACACGGGCGGCGGCGGGGGCGCGGACGGGAGCACCATCGGCGTGGACTACCCGAGGTCGGACACCGACTTCTGGAACTCCTACATCGACTATGTGCCCCGCTACGCCGAGGAACTCGGCCTCGACACGAAGACGACCAACTCCGGCAACGACGTGGCCACGCTCGCCTCCAACGTGCAGACCCTCGTCAGCCAGGGCGTGGACGGGGTGGCCATCGCGCCGCAGGACACGGCGGCGGTCGCGCCCGTGCTCCAGACCCTCGCCGAGCGGGACATCCCGGTGGTCACCGTGGACACCCGGCCCGATGAGGGGGAGGTGTTCATGGTGGTGCGGGCCGACAACCGCGCCTACGGGGAGCAGGCCTGCCACTATCTGGGCACCCAACTCGACGGCGCGGGCAAGGTCGTGATGCTCCAGGGCGACCTCGCCTCGATCAACGGCCGGGACCGCACCGAGGCGTTCAACGCGTGCATGGCCGCCCACTACCCGGACATCGAGGTCTTCGGCGAGGCCACCAACTGGGACGCGGCGACGGCCGCGCAGAGGCTCCAGACCACGCTCACCGCGCACCCGGATGTGCGCGGCGTGTACATGCAGGCCAGCTTCGCGCTCTCCGGCACCCTCCAGGTGCTGGACCAGCTGAACATGGCGGTGCCGCCGGACGATCCGGAACACGTCTTCGTGGTCTCCAACGACGGCATCCCGCAGGAACTCCAGCTGATCGGCGAGGGCCGGATCGACGCCACCGTCTCCCAGCCCGCCGACCTCTACGCCGAACACGCGCTGCGCTATCTGCGGGCGGCGCTGGAGGGCGAGACCTTCGAGCCGGGGCCGACCGACCACGGCAGCGAGATCGTCGAGGTGCGCGAGGGCGTGCTGGAGGACCAGCTGCCGGCCCCGCTGGTGACCAGGGACGGCGGCACCTACGGCGGGGTGGAGAGCCTGCCGTACGACGACGACTCGCTCTGGGGCAACAACGCCAACTGACGCCGGCCGGCGGCCGGTTGACCGAGTTTTCGCGGCAACTGCGACGAGAGGGGCCCGAGGGTGGAGAACGCGCGGACCGGCGGCACCGGGCCGTCGGCTGAGGCGCCGCCGGCGGTGCGGGCGGTCGGGGTGACCAGGCGCTATGGCTCGACGGTGGCGCTGGACCGGGCCGGGATCAGCGTCGCCGCCGGCGAGACGCACGCCCTGGTCGGGCGGAACGGGGCCGGGAAGTCGACGCTGGTGTCGATCCTGACCGGCCTGGTCCGCCCGGATGAGGGCGAGATCAGCTTCCACGGCCGGCCGGCGCCCCGGCTGGCCGACCGGGAGGCGTGGCGGGGCCGGGTCGCCTGCGTCTACCAGAAGTCCACGGTCATCCCCGGCCTGACCGTGGCCGAGAACCTCTTTCCGCACCGGCAGCCGACGAACCGGCTCGGCCTGGTCGACTGGCGGGCGCTGCGCCGGCGGGCGCGGGCGCTGCTGGACGAGTGGGGCGTGGCGGCGGACGTGCGCGCGCTGGCCGGCGAACTCACCGTCGAGCAGCGGCAGTTCGTGGAGATCGCCCGCGCGCTGTCGGGCGGTGCGCGGCTGATCGTGCTGGACGAGCCGACGGCGCAGCTGGACGCGGCGGCGATCGGCCGGCTCTTCGCGCGGATTCGGGAGCTGCGCGAGCGCGGAGTGACGTTCCTGTTCATCAGTCACCACCTCCAGGAGGTCTACGACCTCTGCGACACGGTGACGGTGTTCCGGGACGCCCGGCACGTCCTGACCGCGCCGGTGGCGGAGGTGCCCAAGCACGAGCTGGTGGCCGCGATGACCGGCGAGGAGGTCGCCGCGCCCACCGGCCACCTGCGGGAACGCTCCGGCGGCCCGCCGGCCGACGCGCGGCCGGTGCTGACCGTCGATCGGCTCGGCCTGGCAGACCGTTACACGGGGCTGTCGTTCACGGTGCGCGCCGGGGAGATCGTGGGGTTGGCGGGCGCCGCGAGCAGCGGCCGGATCGAGGTGGCGGAGACCCTCTCCGGTCTGCGGGCGGCCGACGTCGGAACGATCGAGGTGAACGGGCGGCGGCCCCGACCCGGGGATGTGCCGGCCGCGTTGGCCGCCGGCGTCGGGTTCGTTCCGGAGGACCGCCACCGGCAGGGTCTCGTTCCGGACATGACGATCGCGGACAACGCCACCCTGACCGTTCCCGATCGGTTGGGTCCGAGGGGGCTGATCGATGTGCGGCAGCGGGACGCGCTGGCCCGGGAGATGATCGGCCAGCTCGCGATCAAGACCCCGGGCCCCGGGCTGCCGGTCTCCGGCCTGTCCGGCGGCAACCAGCAGAAGGTCGTGATGGCCAGGGCCCTGGCCAACCGGCCCCGGCTGCTGGTGCTGATCAACCCGACGGCCGGGGTGGACGTGCGGTCCAAGGACTTTCTGCTGGGCAAGGCCGAGGAGGTGGCCGCCGAGGGCACCGGCGTGCTGATCGCCTCCGACGAACTGGACGATCTGGCGCTCTGCGACCGGGTGTTGGTGATGTTCCGGGGCCGGCTGGTCGCGGAGTTCACCGCCGGTTGGACGGACAACGAACTGGTCACCGCCATGGAAGGGGTGCACGTCAATGCCTGAGCCCGTGGCCTCCGGGCCCGCGGCGTCCGAGCCCGTCGCGCCGGGACCCGCGCTCGCCGTCGCCGGCGCGGAGCCTCCGCCCGCCCCGGCCGGCGGGGGGCCGCCCCGGCTGCTCGGTGGCCGGATACCGATGGCCAGGCTGCGGGAGTTCGCGCTGGTGCCGGCCATCGTGGCGGTGGCGGTCGCCGGGTGGATCGTGGACCCGGTCTTCGTTCAACGCCAGAACCTGATCAACATCCTTCAGACCATGTCCGAGATCGCCCTGCTGGTGCTGGCGCAGGCACTGGTGTTGATCGTGCGGAAGATGGATCTGTCGCTGGAGTCGACCATGGGGCTGGCCCCCGGGGTCGCCGCCTGGCTCACCGTCAGCGAGGCCGGACAGGGCCTCGACCTGCTGCCCGGGGCGTTCGCCGTGCCGGTCACCCTGGCCGTCGGGGTGGCGATCGGGCTGGTCAACGCGCTGCTGATCGTCCGCTTCGGGCTGAGCGGGTTCATCGTCACGCTGGGCATGTTGATCATGTTGCGCGGCACCCTGACCGGGATCTCCGGCGGCCAGACGTTCTTCCAACTGCCGCGTTCCATGAGCTACTTGGGGACCACCCAGTGGCTCGGGCTGCCCGTCTCCGTCTGGCTCTGCCTGACCCTGTTCGCCGTCGGGATCGCGGTGCTCGGCTACACCAGCTTCGGCCGTTCCCTCTACGCCATCGGCGGCAACGAGGACGCCGCCCGGGCCGCCGGCATCCGCACCCACCGCACGGTCGCCGTCGTGCTGGTGGTCGCCGGTCTGCTGGCCGCGCTCGGCGGCCTGCTGCTCTCCGGCCGGCTCGGCTCGGTGGCGGCGGCGCAGGGCGACGGCGCGATCTTCACCGTCTTCGCCGCCGCCGTCATCGGCGGCGTCAGCCTCTCCGGCGGCCGGGGCAGCCTCTTCGGCGCGTTCACCGGCATCCTGCTGCTGTTCATGATCCAAAACGTGCTCACCCTCGGCGGCGTCCCCGCCGAGTGGATCGACGCCCTCAACGGCTCGATCATCCTCCTCGCGCTGGTGATGTCCCGCATCACGACGGGGAAGGCCCAGGACTAGGCCGTGTCCGTCGCGGAAGCGCTGGTAGGCGCCTCCGGGATGCGCCGGCGGGCCAGTTCCCCACTCCGGCGAACGTCTCCTCGCGGGCCGTGCGGCGGAGACAGGCCCCACGACGGCCAGGCCGAGCGGGCCCAGGACGAACGACCCCAGGGCGTCGTAGGAGCTGACTCAGGACAACGCCTCCTGGGGAACGTGCCGTTGCGGCTCGGTGGACCACAGCACCTCGAAGACGTCGCCGCACACGCCGTTGACCCGGGTGGAGACGGCGATCAGCCACACCGGGGCGCCGAGGGCCAGCAGCAGGAACGGCGGCACGAAGCCGAAGGTGGCGTAGGTGGCCGTCCGCATCGGGAACCGTGGCCTGATCCGCAGGGCCACCAGCCCGCCGACGACGAACCCCACGGCCTGGGCGGTCACGATCAGCGACCAGGCGGCGGCGCCGCCGAGCCGGTCGTCGGCCAGCCGCCGGGGCGCGGCGCCCCGAACGCGCCGAGCGCGTCCCCCGCGCCGGCCGCGCG
>NZ_RFFJ01000186.1 GCF_003696235.1 Streptomyces triticirhizae | reverse complement strand
AGCGCGCCGAGCCGCAGCGCCGCCCGCCGGTGGCCGCGCGCCGCCGCCTGCCGGAACCACGGCTCGGCCGCCGACTCGTCACGGCCCGCCAGCAGGCAGGCGTGCCGGTAGGCGCCCTCGCGGTGGCCGCGCTCGGCGGCGGCCAGGAACCAGCGCGCCGCCTCCGCGTTCCCCCGGTGGTCCAGCAGGTCGGCCAGCGCGTAGGCGCCGGAGGCGTGGCCGGACTCGGCGGCCTGGCGCAGCCAGAACTCGGCCGTCACCTCGTCGCCGCGCTCCCGGCAGTAACGCCCCAGCGCGTGCGCGGCGGGTGCGGAACCGGCCACCGCCGCGATCCGCCACCACTCCGCCGCCTCCTGGGAACGACCGGACTGGTGCAGCAGAACCCCCAGGTTGTTGGCGGCCGACCGCTCGCCGTCCGCCGCCGCCTCCCGCAGCGGCCCCTCGGCCCCGTCCAGGTCCCCGAGGCGCAGCAGCCGCGCGCCCTCCCGAGCGGCGGCTCGACTGCTCTCGAACCTCGCCTTGTCCCCCATAAGGTCCATAGTCGCACCACCCGAAACCTGCGTACACCTGGTATACCGCAGCCAGTGAAGTCACTTCAGCGGTTTGTCGACTTCCCGATATGGATACACCCAAACACCGGCGACGGTGGGGAGTTACCGAGAATCGTCACGCAGTATGGCCCCTGCCACCGACATCGCCGGCCACGGCGACGGCCGCGCAACCGCCGAACACACGCCCAGGGTTGACGCCGCGTCGGCCCCCGCGTCGCCCCGCGCCCCCGCGCCCCGGGGGCGCACGCCCCGCCCCCGGTTGGCCGGAAAACGCCGGAGGCCCGGCGCCGCACCACGGCGCCGGGCCCCACGGGTCGTTCTCCCGAGGACGCGTTCAACGTCCCTGTCCGGACTAGGAGTTGGCGTCCGGTGACCCCTCCTCGTCGGGCGGGGTCTCCTCGTCCTCGTTGCGCGCCGGGTCCTGGTCCTCCATCTGCGCGAGGGCCTCCTCCAGGCGCGCCTGGGCCTCGCCGAACGCCTCCCAGTCGCCGTTCTGGAGCGCCTCCTCGCTGTCCTCCCAGGCCTGCTGGGCCTCCGCGATGGCCTCCTGGAGCGTGGCCTCGCCGCCCGGCGGCTGCTCCTCCTCACCCTCTTCGGGGGGTGGTGTCTCCTCGGGGTCCTCACCGGATTCGGTGACACCGAAGACGACGTCCAGGGCCTCCTCAAGGGTGTCCTCGAAGGCCGTGCGCTCGCCGTAGGTCACCAGCACCCGCCGCAGCAGCGGGTAGTTGGTGCCGGCGCCGCGCACATAGACCGGCTCGACGTAGAGCAGGCCGCCCTCCAGGGGCACGGTGAGCAGGTTGCCGTACTCGACCTCGGAGTCGCCTCTGGCGAGCAGGTTGATGCTCTCGGCGATCTCGGGATCGGAGTTGAACCGGCTCTGCACCTGTTGTGGACCCCAGACCGTCGTGTTGGACGGCAGGGTCAGGATTCTCATCGTGCCGTAGTCGTCGCTTCTGGCGTCCGCCTCCACCGCCATGTAGGCGGCCAGGGTGTCGCGGTTGAGCGGGGTGAACGTGGTCGTCAGCGAGAAGACCTGCTCGTCCTGGTCCGGCATCCGCATACTCAGGTAGTACGGCGGCACCGACTGCCCCTGGTGCGTCGGGTCGTCGGGCACCGCCCACCGCTCCGAACCGCTGTAGAACTGGCCGGCGTTGTCCACGTGGTACCGCTGGAGCAGGTCGCGCTGGACCTTGAACAGGTCCTGCGGGTACCGCAGGTGGTCCAGCAGCTCGTCGCTGATCTCCTCGCGGTCCAGCACGGTGCCGGGGAACGCGTTCCGCCAGGTCTTCAGGACCGGGTCCTCGGTGTCCCACTCGTAGAGCACGACCTCGCCCGAGTAGGCGTCGACGGTCGCCTTGACCGAGTTCCTGATGTAGTTGACGTTGTTCTCCTGGGCGATGACCTCGCCCTGGTTCTCCGTCAACGAGGTCTCGGTGACGTCCCCGAGCGTGGTGCGCGAGGAGTACGGATAGCCGTTGGTCGTCGTGTAGGCGTCGACGATCCACTGGATGCGGCCGTCCACCACCGCCGGGTAGGGGTCGCCGTCGATGGTCAGCCAGGGCGCCACCGCCTCGACCCGCTCCTTGGGCGTGCGGTTGTAGAGGATGCGAGAACCCTCGCCGATCGCGCCCGAGTAGAGGATCTGCGGCTCGCCCAGGGTCAGCGCGTAGGCGGCGCGGTTGAAGTAGTTGTCCAGGTTGACCCCGGCGTCGCCGGAGTAGCTGTACTCGACCTCGCCGTCCTCGCCCGCGTAGTCGATCTCCTGCTGCGGGCCGCCCACGATCGAGTACTGGGTGGTGTACTCGCCGAAGTAGACGCGCGGCTCGTAGTCGCCCAGGTCGCCCTCGGGCGGCAGGTCGCGCTCCAGGAAGTCCGGCTGACCGTTGGACTGGATGTCCGTGCCGCTCGCGGCCACCATGCCGAAGCCGTGGGTGTACCGGAAGTGGTCGTTGATCCAGTTCCGTTCGGGAGCGTTGTTGACGTTCATCTCCCGGAGGCCGATCACGGTGTCCCGCTCCGACTCGTCGATCGAGTAGCGGTCGACGTCCAGGGTCGGGGAGAACTGGTAGTAGCCACGGACCTGCTGGATCTGCTGGAACGCGGGCGAGACCACGCTCGGGTCGAGCAGCCGGATGCTGGCGGTGTCGGAGACCGCGTTCCGCAGCTCCTCCGCGTCCGCCTCGCTGGTGCCCGAGTAGTCCTCGACCTGTGCGTCCGCGATGTCGTAGGCCTGGGTGGTCGACTCCATGTGTTTCTGGATGTACGGAGTCTCCTTGGCCTGCTCGTTCGGCTTGACCTGGAACTGCTGCACCAGCGCCGGGTAGACGCCGCCGATCAGCACCGCCGAGAGCACCATCAGGCCCAGGCCGATGACCGGCAGCTGCCAGCCCCGGCGCCACAGGGTGGCGAAGAACAGCACCGCGCAGATCGCCGCGATGATCGCGAGGATCGTCTTGGCGGGCAGATAGGCGTTGGCGTCGACGTACCGCAGGCCCGTCCAGCCCTCGTTGTCCCGGAAGTCGCCGCTCTTGAGCGCCAGCCCGTAGCGGTCGAACCAGTAGGCCACCGCCTTGAACGCCACGAACAAACCGACCAGGACCGAGAGATGGCCGGTGGCCGACGAGGTGATCCGGCTGCCCGGGGTGGTCAGCCGGATGCCGCCGTAGAGGTAGTGGGTGAGCGCGGCGGCCAGCGTGGACAGCACCACGACGGCGAAGCCGAAGCCCAGCAGGAAGCGGTAGAACGGGTAGTCGAACGCGAAGAACGCCACGTCCCGGTTGAACTGCGGGTCGGTGACGCCGAACGACTCACCGTTGATCCACTGAAGCCAGGTGCGCCACTGGCTGGAGGCCGAGCCTCCGGCGATCAGCCCGATCACCACCGAGACCGCCAGCACCACCCACTTCTTGAAGGGGGCGATGCTCATCCGGTAGCGGTCCAGGTTCTGCTGCTCCATGGACATCGCGCTCAGCGGCGGCCGAAGCCGGTGCGCCAGCCAGATGTTGAAGCCGACCGCGACCGCCATCAACAGGCCGAAGACGGTGAACATCGTGGCCCTGGTCAGCATCTGGGTGCGGTAGACGCTGGTGTAGTCCACCGAGCGGTACCACAGCCAGTCCGTCCAGAACCCCGCGAACATGGCGAAGAGGATGGCCAACGCGGCCAGGATCGCCGCGGTGATCAGCAGGGTCCTTGCGCCTCGGGACGGGCGCCCGACGCTGAACCGTGGCCCTCCCGGGCCTCTCGGTCCTCTGGGTCCGTTCGGACCGTTGGGGCGGCCCGAGCCCGAGCCCCGGTCCGGCATCTGGAAAGCCAAGGTGCGCACCTCAAAGATTCGCGGGATCTGAAGCCGGGCCAGTCCACAGAACGGCCCACTGAACTAACTTACTCAACCTTTACTCGGTTCCCGTTTTCGGGGGGTGAGACGGCACGATATGCCCATGGACAACAATCGCCCCGACGTACCCGCCACTCCCCCGCTGGCGGCCGACCCGCTCACCAGGACCGTCCTGGAGATCGACTCCTATGCCGCCGGGTTGGGCTGGGACCGCCCGGCACAGCTGTTCGCGCTGGTGGACACCGTGCGGCTGCGCGCCGAGGAGCCCGGCCTCGCCGAGCGACTCGACCTGGGCGAGTCGGCGGACGAGGGGCTGACCCCGGTGGAGCAGGACGAACTGCCGCCCGACGTACCGCTCGACGAGTTCCTCGCGACCATCGCCTGGCCCGACGCGGTCGCCGGCTGCGCCATGACCGTGGAGCGGCTGATGCTCCCGCCCTCGGCCGAACGCGCGGTCCCCGAGGGGCTGGACGAGGGCCAGCTGAACCGCTGGGTCGCCGAGCACCCCGAGCGCCAGGAGGTCCGGCTGACGGTGGCCGTGCTGCGCGACGGGCGACGGGAGTCGGCGGTGCGGCTGCGCGAGAAGGACAGCGAGACCGACGTGCTCACGGGCCCCGACCTGGTGCCAGGGCTCGCCGAGGCGCTCGCGGCCACCTTCGCCGACTGAACGCCGGCCCGGGCCGCGCCCGATCCGCTCGATGCGCCGGGGAGACGTTCCGCTCGATGCGCCGGCGAGACGCCCCGCTCGCCGTGCCGGGCGACGTTCCGCTCACCGTGCCCGGGAAGGGGCGACGCCGACCTGACGGCCGGGCGCCTGACCGCTATCCGGCGGCCTGGCACTCCGGCAACGCGTCGGTGTCGCCCCCGCGTATGAGCCGCAGCGCCTCCAGGGCGTCGTCCAGGGTGTCGACCTCGACCAGGGTCAGCCCGTCCGGCACGTGCTCGGCGGCGGTCGCGCAGTTGTCGCTCGGCGTCAGGAAGTACTCGGCGCCGGCCTCCCGGGCGGCGATGATCTTCATCGAGACCCCGCCGATCGGCCCGACGTCGCCCTCGTTGTCGATGGTCCCGGTGCCGGCGACGAACTCGCCCCCGGTCAGGTCCTCCTCGGTGAGCCGGTCCATCAGGCCCAGCGCGAACATCAGCCCCGCGCTCGGGCCGCCCACGTCGGCCAGCTTGATGTCGACCTCGAACGGCAGCGAGTACGCCAGGCCGGCCTGGATGCCGACGATGGCCCGCTGGTCGTCGGGCGCCTCGGCGGTGGTGACCGTGATCTCCTCGGTCTCGTCGGGGAGTTGGCCCCCGCCGTTCATGGCCTCCTCGGCCTGCTCGGCCGGCACCACGCTGAACACCACGTCCTCGCCCGGCTGGTGCCGGGTGACCAGCTCGGCCACCTGCCCCGGCTCGGTGACCGGGGTGCCGTCCACGGCGATGATCGCGTCCCCCGCGTGCAGCCGGTCCTGCGCCGGGCTGTCCTCCACCACGGCGGCCACCACGGTCTGTTCGGGGACGTCGTAGCCCAGCTCGCGCAGCGCCACCACCTTGGCGCTCTCCTGGGACTGGGTGAACTCCTCCGCGTTCCGCTCCTCCACCTGGTCCGCCGAGACGTCGTCCGGGTAGAGCGTGTCGTGCGGCACCACGGCGCGGTCGTCGGCGAGCCAGCCGTGCATCGCCTCCAGCAGGTTCATCCGGTAGTTGATGCCGGTGACCCGGACCGTCGTCATGTTGAGGTGGCCGGCGGACTCGAAGGTCTCCTCGCCCTCTACGGTGAGCACCGGCTCGCCCTCGTGCTCGCCGAGGGTGTTCACCGTGGGGCCCGGGGACATCTCCGAGTAGGGGACCCGGATCAGCACCCCGGCGCAGAGCATCCCGATCAGCAACAGAACCGATGTCAGCAGAGTCGCGGTGCGGCGTGGCATGGCTTGACAGTACGTGACGGCACTGTCATCCGTCGGCCGGGGCCCGTTCCATCGCGGCCCGGAAGGCCTCGTACCCCCGCACCCCCACGCTGTCGCGCACGTTCCGCGCCCCGTTGCCACGGCGGGTGGCCCAGGCGCTCCATATGCCGGCCACCACGCCGCCGGCGACCGGGATCAACAACCAGACGAGAACAGCCATCTCCTACCTCCCACCTGCGCCGACCACGACGTCGTCACTCCAACGCTCGGCCGGGTCCGCGAGTTACGCAACCGGAGCCGTCGGCGCCGAACAACCGACGCCGGCCCCCACCCATTCCTCGCTGCCGTCGGCGAACCGCTGGTGCTTCCAGATCGGCACCCGCCGCTTGAGGTCGTCGATCAGCCGCCGCGAGGCTTCGAACGCCTCCCCGCGATGGGCCGCCGACACGGCCACCACCACCGCGAGGTCGCCCACCGCGAGCCGGCCCAGCCGGTGCACGGCGGCCAACGCGCAGCCGGGGAACTCCGCGAGGACGTCGGCGGCGACCCGGCGCAGCTCGGCCTCGGCGGTCGGATGGGCCGAGTACTCCAACGAGGTGACGGCGGCGCCCTCGACATGCCCGTCGTGGTCGCGCACGCTGCCCACGAAGAGCACCGTGCCGCCGGCGGCGTCGTCCGCCACCGCGCGGTGGACCTCGTCGACCGACAGCGGCGTCTCGCGCAGCGCCAGCAGCCGGATGGGGTCGTCGCTCGTCATGGCCCCATGATCCCCCATGGCCCCGCGCTCATCTGCGGCGGGCCCTGCGGGCGCGGCGCACCAGGGCGGCGGTGCCCACCAGGGCCACGGTGGCGCCGGCGGCGCCCAGCGTCGTCGCCGCGTCCTTGCGGCCCAGCCGCCGCCCGACGACGGTGTGCCATCCCGCCACCTCGGCCAGCAGCTCGGCGAGCACCTCCTCGTTGCTCCACGTCGGCCGCCAACCCGCCTCGTACAGGCGGCTGCCGCTGACCACCCAGGGGTGCATGGTGTAGGCGAGGTCGCCGGCGGGCGAGGGGGTCAGGCCCAGCCGGTGCAGCCGGGTGGCGGCGCCGAGCGCGACGGAGGGTGGCAGCTCCATGCGGCGGATGCCGGACAGCTCCTCCACCTCCTCCTGCTCCAGCCAGCCGTCGCAGCCCACCGCCAGCTCCCCGTCGACCTTTTCGAGCACCGCGTACTCCAACGCGCTGACCAGGTCGTCGACATGGCAGAACTGCCAGCGGGGACGGGAGCCGGCCACCACCAGCAGCCGGGGCGACTCGAAGTAGCGGGTGAGGGCGGTGTCGGTGCCGCCGACGAGCACGGCGGGGCGCAACACCGTGACGTTGAGCCCCGGGTGTGCGCGGGGCGCGCGCTGGGCGAGCCGTTCGATCTCCAACAGGTCGCCCACGCAGGTCGCGTCCTCGGTGGCGCGCAGCTCGGCGTCCTCGGCGAGCGGCACGTCGTTGTCCGGCAGAGCGCCGTAGACCATGGCCGAGGTGCAGAGCACCACCCGGCGCACGCCGGCGGCAGCGGCGGCGGTGAGCACGGTCTGGGTGCCGCGCACGTTGAACGCGGTGCGCGCGGCCGGGTCGCTCTCGACGTCCAGGTCGAGCGCCAGGTGCACCAGGACGTCGACGGGCCCGGGCGCCGGCTCGGTCTGGCCGGCGTCCTCGGCGTCCCTGGTCGCGCCCGAGGTGCGCAGCAGGTCGGCGATGGCGGGGTCGCGCACGTCCAGGGCGTGCCACTCGGCGCCCCCGGCCTCGCCGAGCCGCTCGTCCAGCGCGAGCACCCGCCGGATGTCAGGCGAGTCCAGCAGCCGCTCGGTGAGGCGGGCGCCCAGCCCTCCGGCCGCACCGGTCACCGCGACGGTCAGGGGGGCGGTTGGTCCGTTTCGCGGTGCGCGAACGGCTGGTTCCGGGGAACTCACAGGACCTCTCCAGCGGTTGTTCCAGTACGACGTGCGCACGCCCATCCTGCCTGAGAGGTGTCTAGGCTTGGGGCACAGACCAGCGAATACCCGGCGCGTCCGCTTCCGTTTCGACGACGTCCGATGACAAGACCCGAGGATTCCCGTGAGTGACTTTCCATTCGGATTCGGCCTCCCGCAGGAGCCGGAGGACGGCGAATCCGGCAAGAACAGGGGCGGTGGCCAGGGGCCGGCCGACAATCCTCTGGCGGCGTTGTTCGGCGCCGGCGGGATGAACGCGCAGGACCTGGGCGCGGCCTTCCAGCAGCTCGGCCAGCTGCTGTCCAACGACAGCGGCCCGGTCAACTGGGAGCTGGCGCAGAACGTGGCGCGGCAGACGGTCGCGCAGGGCGCGCCGGACGGTTCCAAGGACCGCTCGGTGAGCACGCAGGAGGCCGAGCAGGTGCGGGAGGCCGTGCGGCTGGCCGACCTGTGGCTGGACGGCGTCACCTCGCTCCCGTCCGGCGCCTCCTCCACGGTGGCCTGGAGCCGGGCCGAGTGGGTGGAGGCGACGCTCCCGGTCTGGCGTGAGCTGGTCGACCCGGTGGCCGAGCGGGTCGGGGCGGCGATGAGCGACGTGCTGCCCGAGGAGATGCGGGCCATGGCGGGGCCGCTGATGGGCGTGATGCGCTCCATGGGCGGCGCGATGTTCGGCACCCAGATCGGTCAGGCGGTCGGCGTGTTGGCGAGCGAGGTCGTCGGCTCTACGGACGTGGGGCTGCCGCTGGGCCCGGCGGGCAGGGCGGCGCTGCTCCCGCAGAACGTGACGGCCCTGGGCGAGGGGCTCGGGGTGCCCCAGGACGAGGTCCGGCTCTATCTGGCGCTGCGGGAGGCCGCGCACCAGCGGCTGTTCGCGCATGTGCCGTGGCTGCGCTCGCACCTGTTCGGCGCGGTGGACGGCTATGCCCGGGGCATCCAGGTGGACACGGACAAGTTGGAGGGGCTCGTCGGGCAGATCGACCCGAGCCGGCCCGAGGAGCTTCAGGAGAAGCTCCAGCAGGGCCTGTTCGAGCCGGAGGACACCCCGGAGCAGAAGGCCGCGCTGGCGCGGTTGGAGACGGCGCTCGCCCTGGTCGAGGGCTGGGTGGACGCGGTGGTGCACGCGGCGGCGGAGCCGCATCTGCCGTCGGCCTCGGCGCTGCGGGAGACGCTGCGGCGGCGGCGCGCCTCGGGCGGGCCGGCCGAGCAGACCTTCGCGACGCTGATCGGTCTTGAGCTGCGGCCCCGGCGGCTGCGGGACGCGGCCCGGCTGTGGGCCTCGCTGACGGACGCCAGGGGGACTCAGGGGCGGGACGCCCTGTGGACCCATCCGGACATGCTGCCCACGGCCCAGGACCTGGACGACCCGGACGGCTTCGTCCACCGCGAGCAGCTGGACTTCTCCGAGTTGGACCGGCTGTTGGGCGAGGCCGCTGACGGCTCGACGGAAGGCTCCGACGCCCCGCGCCTGGCGAAGGACGACCGGGAGCGCGAGGACAGCGGGAACAGCGAGAACAGCGAGGACGACGGCCGGGACGAGCGGGGCCGCGACGGCGAGGGCGGCCGGGCCGAGTGAGCGCCCTGCGCGAGGACGCCGCCCGGGTGTTGACGGACTGGGCGGCGCCGGACGCCGGGCAGGACGCGCTCCGTCGGGAGTACGCCGCGCATCTGGCGGCGCACCCCGACGGCATGTGGCAGAGCTGCGCGGCCGGGCATCTGACCGCGAGTGCCCTGGTGGTGGACGCGGCTCGGGGCCGGGTGCTGCTGACCCTGCACCGCAAGCTCCGCCGCTGGCTCCAGACCGGCGGGCACTGCGAGCCGGACGACGCCACGCTGGCCGTGGCCGCGCTGCGCGAGGCCACCGAGGAGTCGGGCATCGAGGGGCTGCGGCTGCTGCCGGCGCCGGTCCGGCTCGACCGGCACGACACCCCCTGCGCCCCTCATCTCGACGTGCAGTACGCCGCGTTGGCCCCGGCCGGGGCCACCCCGGTGATCAGCGAGGAGTCCGTCGACCTGCGGTGGTTCGACTTCGCCGAGGCGGAGGCGCTGCCCGACGCGTCGGTGCGGCGGCTGGTGGCCGGGGCGCGCGAGCTGCTCTGAGCGCGGCGCGCCCCGGGCCGCCGGGGACGGCGCGCGTCAGCGCGGACCCCAGGCCCCGCCCTGACCCAGGCCGGGCCCCTGGCCCTGCCGGAACTGCAACCGCTGCCCGAACGAGGTCTGTTGGGGCGGCAGCAGCTCGCTCGGCTGGACCACCACATGTCCGTCGCCCATGAAGTTCAGCTCCCAGCCCTCGCCGGTGGTGCCCCGGCGGCGCCATATGGACTTGCTGCTGGTCTGCGCCTGCATCTGCACCCGCAGCGAGGAGGACCACGCCACCACGGCGTCGGCGTCCACGCTGCACACCTGCTGCGGGGTGACCCGCAGCACCAGCGGGCTGCCCGATGTGGTGATGGCGACCTTGCCCTGCCCGGTGATCAGGGTGCTGTAGGCGCCGACGCCGGGGATGCCGTGCTGGCTCTCCACCGAGACGACGTCCCAGTGCAGATGGGGGTCCATGGCCAACACATAGCCGCTGTCCACGGTGAGGCCCTCGTGGTCGACGTCGAGGATGTGGACGTGCTGGGCCAGGTTGGCCAGATAGACCACGCCCTGCCCGAAGCAGCGCATCAGGGGCAGCACCTCGCCGGTCACCATCTGGCTGTGCCGCTGGCGGTGCGACTGGTACTCGCCGTCGAACTCCACCATCCCCTCGAACGCCACCATGCTGCCGGACCTGGCGACGACCTCCTCCCCCTGGGTGAGGTTGACGCGGAGCATGTGGGCGCCCTGGAGGGTGAAGTGCTCCTGCGTCTGGGTGGCCGCGTTGTTGAAGATCGGACTCAGCATCTCGCCGCTCCCCCGTCAGTTCTGTGCGCCGGTGAGGCGCTCGGTGCTGTCCTCGCTGGGCTGCACGATCACGAAGCCCTGTCCGGAGAAGCCGAGTTGGTAGGCCTCGCCGCTGCCCCTGCCGATCAGCGAGGTGGCCTTGAAGCTGCGCTTGCCCCGCACCTCGAGGCCGGTGGACCAGGCGACGAGCGCGTCCGGGTCCACATAGGTCTCGCCGCCGCTGGCGCCGCAGTCCACCACCACGGGGATGCCCCGGCTGGTGATGGCGACCCAGCCGGTGCCGGAGATGCCCAGGTTGAACAGGCCCTGGCCGGCGAACTTGGCGATGCCCTTGACCCGTTGCACGCCCCACTCCAGATGGGCGTCGAAGGCCAGGACGTTGGTGGCGTTGACCGAGATGTTCTCCCCGTTCAACGGGAGGCACACCACGTTGGCGCCGTAGTCGGCGAGGAAGAGCTGGCCGTCGCCGTGGCAGCGCATCAGGGGGACGTTCTCCCCGGTCAGCCGCCCGGCGACCGCGCGGCCGAGGGCGGAGGGGTTCGACTCGTACTGCACGTAGCCCTCGTAGGCCACCATCGATCCGGCCCTCGCCAGGAGGTCCTGCCCGGTGCGCATCGCGACCCTGGCCATGGTGGGGCCGTGGTTCTCCATGCGCGCCGTCGGCGCGGCCGGGACGTGGCTCGTGGTCATCCGCTGGTCCATCACCGGCTCCTGTCAGATCTCGTAGGGCTGGACGATCACGAAGTTCCCCGGGGCGCCACGGAACTGGAGCTGGGTGCTCTCCCCCGTGTCGCCGGGGAACGCCTGCCGCCGCAGCCGCACCTGGTTGGCGACCAGCACCTGGGCACCGGCCGACCAGGCGACCAGCGCGTTGGCGTCGGCGAAGGTCATGGCGGTGACGGGCATGACCAGCGGCTCGCCGTGGGTGGTGAGCACCAGCGTGCCGTGGCCGGAGAACTGGAGCGCGAACAGGCTGCCGCCGGGCAGCCCGTGGCCGTCGATCCGGCGCACGTCGTAGTCGAGGGACTCGTCGAACGCGAGGACCCGCTGGGAGGAGACGCATATCGCGTCGCCCTGGAGTTCGACGGGGAAGAGCCGGGTGGCGTCCTCGGCGAGGTAGACCCGGCCGCTGCCGGTGCAGCGCATCAGCGAGGGGAAGCCCTCGCCGGTGGCGTTGGCGACCATCCGGCGCTTGAAGCCGCCGCCCTTGAAGCCGAACTCGACCTCGCCCTCGTAGAGCACCATCGCGCCCTGTCTGGCCATCACCGGCTGGCCGTCCAGGCCCAGGTCGGCGCGGACCAGCTGCGGGTTCTGGAGGCTCCAGCGCTGCCCGCCGGCGGCGGCCTGGTACTCGCCGAGGACGCCGGCCAGGCTGCCGGTCCCCTGGGGAACCGGCTGGGTCGCGGACGGTCCGGGCTGCGGCGGAACCTGGCCGAACTGCGGCGGCTGGTGCGCGGCCGGCGGCTGCCCGAACGGCGCGTGCGGCTGCGGCGGTTGACCGGGTGGCTGCCCGAACTGCGGCGCGGGCGGCGCCGGCTGCGCGGGGGC
>NZ_RFFJ01000185.1 GCF_003696235.1 Streptomyces triticirhizae | reverse complement strand
CCGCCGCCACGGCCACCCTGACGGTGGCGGCGACCGACGAGACGCTGGGCGCGGTCGGCCGGGTCGCCGGGGCCGGCGCCGAGGCGCGGCGGCGGGCGCTGCTGCACGGGCTGCTGGCCGAGGCGACCGAGCCGGAACAGGCGTTCCTCACCGGCCTGATCAGCGGGGAGCTGCGGCAGGGCGCGCTCGACGCGCTGGTCATGGAGGGCCTGGCCGGGGCGGCCGGCGCGCCGCCCGACGCGGTGCGCCGGGCGGTGATGCTCGGCGGCTCGCTGGGCGCGGTCGCCGAGGCGGTGCTGGCGCGCGGTCCCGAGGCGCTGGCCGAGTTCCGACTGCGGGTGGGGCGGCCGGTGTTGCCGATGCTGGCGAAGAGCGCGCGCACGCTGGACGAGGCGCTGGACGGGCTGGGCCCGTGCGCCGTCGAGGAGAAGCTGGACGGCATCCGCGTGCAGGTGCACCGGGACGGCCGGACGGTGCGGATCTACACCAGGACGCTCGACGAGATCACCGAGCGGCTGCCCGAGGTGCGGCGCGCGGCGCTGGAGTTGGCGGTGGAGAGCGCGGTGTTGGACGGGGAGGTGATCGCACTGGACGAGGCGGGCAGGCCGCGCCCGTTCCAGGAGGTCGCCGGCCGGGTCGGCTCCCGGCTGGACGTGGCGGGCGCGCACGCCGCGCTGCCGCTCTCCCCGGTGTTCTTCGACCTGTTGACGGTGGACGGCCGGGAGCTGCTGGACCGCACCACCGAGGAGCGCCACGCCGAGCTGCGGCGGATCGCGCCCGACCCGCGCCGGGTGCGGCGGGTGCTGGTCGCCGACCCGGAGGACGCCGAACAGCGGGCCGCCGCCCACGCGTTCACCGAGGCGACGCTGGCGCGCGGCCACGAGGGCGTGCTGGTCAAGGCGTTGGGCGCGCCCTACAGCGCGGGCCGGCGGGGCGCGGCCTGGGTGAAGGTCAAGCCCGTGCACACCCTGGAGCTGCTGGTGTTGGGGGCCGAGTGGGGCCATGGCCGGCGGGCCGGGCTGCTCTCCAACCTGCACCTGGGGGCGCGCGGCGAGGACGGCGCGCCGGTGATGCTCGGCAAGACGTTCAAGGGGCTGACCGACGCGCTGCTGGCCTGGCAGACCGAGCGGCTGCGGGAGCTGGCCGTGGCGGAGGAGCCGTGGGGGGTGCGGGTGCGGCCGGAGTTGGTGGTGGAGGTGGCGATCGACGGCGTGCAGCGGTCCACACGCTACCCGGCGGGGGTGACACTCAGGTTCGCCCGCGTGCTCCGCTATCGGGAGGACAAACCGCCCACGGAGGCAGATTCGGTGGCCGCCGTGCGGGGGCTTCTGCGGTAGTTTCCCCCCCGGTGTTGGCGGTCCCGCCGCCGCGCCGGTGACAGAACCGCGACACACGTGGCCGCATTGTTATGGCCTCGGGCGCAACAAACCGCCGGTTTCGCGCATCTTTATCTGTGAGGTCCGATGAGGTCCCGTTAGCCCAGGGGGAAGTCTGATGCGCTCCGCGCTCGTTCGCATGTCTCCGCGCACCCGCGCGCGCTCGCGCGGTGGTCCGCGCCGGGCGATGCTCTCCGCCGTGGCCGCTCTGGCGGCCACCGGCGTGCTGTTGACCGGCTGCACGGCGCAGGGCCAGGAGGCCCCCGAGGAGCCGGCCGCCTCCCAGGAGGAGCCCGCTCCCGAGGAGACCGACGACGGCTCGGGCGGGGAGACGGAGGAGCCGGCGGAGGAGGTGCTGCTGTCCTTCGGCGACGAGTCGGAGCAGGTGCGGGAGTTGCAGGCCCGCCTCGCCCAGCGCGGCCACTTCACCGCCCAACCCACCGGGTACTACGGGGACGTCACGGTCGGCGCGGTGTCGGAGTACCAGCGGGCGGCCGGCCTCGACGTCACGGGCGAGGTCACCGAGTCCACCTGGGCCGCGCTCACCGAGGCCACCAGCGACCCGACCGAGGACGAGCTGTTCCCGCCGCAGCAGATGATGGGGTACGGGGACAACTCGGAGCAGGTGCGGGAGTTGCAGGCCCGCCTCGCCCAGCGCGGCCACTTCGACGGGAACCCGACGGGCTACTACGGCGACGTCACGGTCGCGTCCGTCAGCTCGTTCCAGCGGGCGGCCGGGATCGAGATCACCGGCACGGTCTTCGACGACACCTGGGCCGCGCTCACCGAGCGGACCACCCAGCCCACCGAGGAGGAGATGTATCCCCCGCTGGAGGTGCCCGAGGTCGAGCCGGAGAGCGAGCTGGACGAACGCTGCCTCACGGGCCGGGCGCTGTGCGTCTCCAAGACGAGCAACACCCTCTCCTGGGTGATCGACGGCGATGTCCAGATGACGCTCGACGTCCGCTTCGGCGCCGAGGAGACTCCCACCCGCGAGGGCGAGTTCGAGGTCTACTGGAAGTCCCGCCACCACCACTCGACGCTCTACGACTCCCCGATGCCGTACGCGATGTTCTTCGACGGCGGTCAGGCGGTGCACTACTCGGAGGACTTCGCCGCCAACGGGTACAACGGCGCCTCCCACGGCTGCGTCAACGTCCGGGACGAGGCCGGGATCGCCGCCCTCTTCGACGAGGTGCGCGAGGGCGACAAGGTCATCGTCTACTGGTGACCGCGCGCCGGCCGGGCGCCGCACGGCGCCCGGCCGGCTTCCGCTGACGTTCAGCCCAGCACGGCCAGCAGCTCGGCGGCGAACTCCTCCGGCCGCTCCACCACCCCGAGATGGCCGCCGGGGAACGTGGCCAGCTCCACGCCCAGCGCCTCCGCCAGCCGCGTCGCCGGCCCGCTCAACGGCTCCTGCCCCTTCGACTCCCGGCCGACCGCCGGCACCAGCCGGTCGGCCGCCCGCCCCAGCGCGGCCAGGTCCGGCGTGCTCCCGCTGAACGGAACGAGCACCCCGTCGAGGAACCTCGGCGTGTTGGCGTGCATCCGGGCCGCCATCTCCCGCACGGCGGGCGGCGGTTCGGCGGGCTGCTCGGTGGGCTGCTCGCCCTCCGCTTCCCGCCCGCCGCCGAGCCCCTCGGCGAACCTGGCCATCGCCGGCCCAGCGCCCCGCTCCCGGAACGTGTCCCGCACCTCGGCGAAGAGCGCCCGGTGCGGCTCGGGCTCGGGCAACAGTCCCAGCAGCGGCGGTTCGTGCGCCACCACGCGGGCCAGCCCCTCCGGATGGCGGGCCAGCAGGTCGAGGGCGACGATCGCGCCCGAGCTGGTGCCCAGAACGAACGCCTCGCGCCCCGGCGTCAGCGCGGCCAGCAGCCGGTGCGCGTCCTCGCTCCACACCGCCACGTCGGGCGCCTCCTCCGGATCGTGCGCGATGCTCCGGGACATGCCGCGCGGGTCGAGGGCCACCACGGTGAACCGGTCCGCCAGGCGCGGCGCCAGCCCGGCGAAGACCCCGGCGTCGCCGGCCCCGCCCGGGACCAGCAGCAGCACCGGGCCGCTGCCGCGCCGCTCGAAGTACAGGGTGGCGCCGGGCACTTCGAGGGTGCCGGACTCGGGCGTGTACATCAGTCGTGCTCCTTCTCCGCGTTCCGTGCGGTCCGCTCGTTCCGCGACTCCCGCGCCCGTTCCCCGGCCGGCTTCCCGGCCCGTTCCCCGGCCGGCTCCCCGGCCGGCTCCCCGGCCGGCTCCCCGCCGGGGGCGTCGTCCTCCGCCGGGGGCCAGTGGGTGAGCAGCACATGCAGCGCCGCCAGCCCGCGCGCCCAGGAGTGCCGCACCTCACGCGGGTGGCCGAAGCCGCCCTGCGCCTCCAACTGGACATAGCCGTGAAAGGTGCTGCGCAACAGCCGTGCCGCGTCGGTGAGATCGGGCTCGGTCAGCCCGTAGGCGCGCAGCATCCCGTAGGTCAGCTCGACATTGCGCCGGAAGCCGACCGAGTCGCCGACCTCCTCCAGGGACAGCCGCAGCTGGGTCGCCGCGTACTGCCCGGGGTGCTCCAGCGCGAACGCCCGGTAGGCGTCGGCGAACGCGACCAGCGCGTCCCGCCCCGCCCGCCCGGCGACCGCGTCGGCGATCCGCTCCGTCATCGCGGCGGCCGCGCGGATGGCGATCCGCACCCGCAGCGCGTGCAGGTTCCGCACATGGGAGTAGAGGCTGGCGTCCCTGACCCCGAACTGCCGGGCCAGCGCGGAGAGCGTCACCGCCTCCAGCCCCACCTCGTCCGCCATCGCGGCGGCCGTCTCCGTCAGCCGCTCGGCGTTGAGCCCCACCCGCGCCACCCGGGCCACCCCTCTCCTCGGCCACTGTTCCCACCAGGCCATTGCCTAGGGAGTCTAGGCAACAAACTAGCACGCCCAGTCGGAGAGGGTTGGGGCCCGGGGGACAATGCGGCCATGAGGTACATCGTGATCGGAGCGGGCGCGGTCGGCGGCGCCATTGGCGGGCGGCTGGCGCAGAGCGGGCACCAGGTGGTGTTGGTGGCCAGAGGGGCGCACGCCCAGGCGATGCGCGCCGACGGCCTGCGCCTTGACACCCCGGACGAGTCCCTGCGCCTGCGGGTGCCCGTGGTCGAAGGCCCCGAGGAGGTGGAACTCACCCCGGACGATGTGCTGTTGCTCGCCGTCAAGGTCCAGGACAGCGTCGCCGCGCTCAACGCCTGGGCCCACCGCCCGGTCGCCGGCGGCGGCACGGCCGGCGAACGGCTCCCGCTGCTCTGCGCGCAGAACGGCGTGGCCGGCGAACGCCTGGCGCTGCGCCGCTTCCGCCGGGTCTTCGCGGTCTGCCTCTGGCTGCCGGCCCAGTACCTCACCCCGGGCCGGGTGGCCGCGCCCTGCGCGCCGCTCACCGGGATGCTGCACATCGGGAACTACCCCGGAACGGAGGACGGGCGGCTGGACGAGGCCACCCTGCGGCCGATCGCCGACGACCTCGAACGCTCCCGTTTCCTGGCCAGGTTGACGCCGGAGGTCGCCCGCTGGAAGTACGCCAAGCTGCTGGGGAACCTGGCCAACGCCCTGGAGGCGGTCAGCGGCCCCGTCGCCGGGGACGAGCGGCTGGCCGAGGTGTACGGGCGGGTCAGGGCGGAGGGCGAGGCGACCTTGCGCGCGGCCGGGATCTCCTGGGTGAGCCCCGAGGAGGAAGCGGCCCTGCGCGCCGACCGGATGGACATGCGCCCGGTGCCCGGCGCTGAGACCGGCGGTAACTCCTCGTGGCAGAGCCTCCGTCGGGGCACCGGCTCCATCGAGGCGGACTACCTCAACGGCGAGATCGTGCTGCTCGGCCGCCTCCACGGGGTGGCCACGCCGTGGAACGAGACCCTGCAACGCCTCGCCACCGCGTTCGCCGCCGAGGGCCGCGCTCCCGGCTCGCTCCCCGTCCCCGAGTTGATCGCGGAGGCCGACCACGCGTGATGGCCTGGCGGCCGGCCGGGGGACCCGCGCGACGGGCCCGCAGCGCGGGCCGGCCGCGCGGGGCTCGGGGGTGGGGGGTGAACGACCGTCGCGCGCCGCCCCGTTCATTCGCTGCGCGGGTCCGCCGCGCGGGTCCGCTGCGCGCGGCTTGCGGGTTGTGGGGGGAACGGCCGTCGTCGACCGGCCCGTTGACCGGGGTGCGGGTCCGCTGCGCGGGATGAGGGGTGGACGCACCGGCCGGTAGTTCCGTGCGGTCCGCTGCGCCGGGCACGGCTGGCGCTGGCCATCCCGTTGACCAGGGCGCAGCGCCGCCGCACGCAGCGTCGGGCATCGCTGTAAACGGCTGGCGCCCACAGAACCGTTGAGCCGTCGGCCGTCGCGTTGAGGTGGCGGCCGGACCGTTGGGCCGGCGCGCCAGGGTGCGTTCCGCGCGAGTCCACCGCGCGGCGTTGCCATGAACGGCCGGTGTCCGTCGGTCCGGTGGGGCGTTGGCGACTGCGCTGTCGCACCGGCCGATCCGCCGTTTCCGCTCGGCCGGGGGCCGTTCCGTTGACACGGGCGTGAGGCCATCCTGCGCCAGGCGTTCGGCGTTGCCGTGAACGCCCGGCGCCAGTCGGCCCGTTGAACGCCCGCCGCCCCTTGAACGGCCGGCCGCCCGGCGGCCGCACGTGCCGGCGCCCGCGCCCCAACGGGGGCGCGGGCGCCCCCGTTCCTCAGGACGCGCCCCTGGGCGCGTCCGTGTCCGCGTCAGGGACGCGTTCGGTGAGGCGGGCGTGGCGTTGGCGGGCCGCCTGGGGCGTGGCCAGGCCCAGGCCGAACGCGATCTCCTGCCAGGTCAGGCCGCGTCCCCTGGCCATCTCCAACAGCCCGCGCTCCAGTTCGTCGAACTCCGCGCGGGCGCGCGCCACCAGGCTGAGCGCCGCCGTGATGTCGGCGCGGTCCACCTCCGGTTCGCCGTCCGCGCGTTCGGCCGCGCCGCTCAGTAGGAACGCCACCAGCCGCACCGCCTCGTGGGGCGCGAGCACCGAGGGGTGCGCGCCCCGCGCGCGTTGCTCAGGGGTGGCGGCATGGCGCTCGGCGATGCGGAACAGCGCGGCATGGGCCCGCCGCGCGGCCGCTGCGGCAGGGTCGGGCGGGGTGAAGGGGTCGCTCATGCCCCCAGCCTGCGCGCGCCAACCATCCGTTGTCAACAGACCGAAGTGAACGGTACGTTCACACCGTCGGGTTCACCCCGCGTCGCGGTAGGCGTGCGGGGCCACCCCGGTCAGCCGGCGGAAGACCCGGCTGAAGTAGGCCCGGTCGTGGAAGCCCACCGCCCTGGCCACCGTCTGCACGCTGTCGTCGCTGCTGGCCAGCCGTTCCTTCGCGCGTTGGATGCGCAGCCGGGTGAGGTACTCCCAGAGCGTCAGGCCCAGTTCGCGGTGGAAGAGCCGCCCCAGGTGGTCCTCGCTGACCCCGGCCGCCTGGGCCACCTGCCAGCGGGAGAAGCGGTGGCGGTAGTGCTGCTCCAGATACGCCAGCGCATAGCGCACCGGCGCCACCGCGCGCTGCGCGGCCGGGTCGTCGCGCTCCAGCATCAGCGCGAGCAGCCGCGCCGTCTCCGCCTCGGTCAGGATCTCCCGGCCGAGCAGCAGCAGCGCCGGGTGCGGCTCGGCGCGGCGCGCGTCGGCGACGGTGAAGCCCCGGTCGCTGAGGAGTAACGCCGGGACGCCCGGCAGCCGTTCGACCACGTCCAGGCCGGCCATGTCGGGCAGCGCCCGGTCCACCACCAGCAACCCCGGCGCCTCGTCGGCCAGCAGCGCCAGCGCGCTGGTGCCGTCGGCGGCGGCCCGCACCGGCCGGCCCGGCAGCGCCTGGGTGAGCAGCGCGCGGGCGCGCTCCCTGCGTTCGGCCGAACCGTCCACCACCAGCACCGACTTGGCCAGCTCGGACGGCCGCAGCGCGTGCAGCACCTGGTGCAGGTCGTCCCCGGCGAGCGGGCCGTAGAGGAGGAAGGGCGTGTGGCGCAGCGCGGGGTGGTCCAGCAGCCGGCGCGCCGTCGCCCACCGCCGGGCGGCGCCGGGCGCCTCGGCGTCCCAGGCCACGGCGGCCGGCCCGGGCGGGCCCAGCAGCGCTGACAGCTCCTCGTCGGGCCCCGGCAGCCGCAGCCGCAGCCGGTGGCGGCGGGCCAACGCGGCGGCCTCGGGCGGCGGTTGCTCGCCGTCAGCGGCCAGCACCAGCAACTCGTTCCCGGCCGCCGGCTGCCCCGGCGCGTCCGCCGGCGTGGGCAGGGGGAGCGTGAGCCGGAAGCCCGCGCGCCCGCGCACGCGGTCAACGGTCACCGAGCCGCCGTGCAGCACCGCGAGCCGGCGCGCGATGGCCAGGCCGAGCCGGGTGCCGCGCGCCCCGCTCGCGAACGGCTGGAAGAGGCGCTCCTCCTCGCCCTCCTCCACGGTCAGCCCCGGCCGGTCCACCCGGATGTCGAGCTGCCGGGGGCCGGCCTCCGCCGCCAGGTGGAGCCCGGGGCCGCCGGCCGCGACCAGCAGGTTGAGAACGATCTGCGTCAGCCGGCCCTCGTCGGCGCGCACCACCGGCAGCCGGGACGGCAGCCGCAGGTGCTCGGGGCGGCCGCCGGCCAGTCGAAACGTTTCAGTCAACGTCCGCAGCGGGTCGAGCAGTTGCCGCGACAGGTCCAGCGCGTCGATCTCGGAGCGCGACAGGTCCAGCAGGTCGTCGATCAGCCGCAGCAGCCGGTTGGCGTGCTCGTGCGCCGGCTCGCCCTCGGCGGTGTGCCGCAGGATCGCCTCGACCGGGCTGCGCAGCTCGTCCGTCGCGTTGTCCAGCAGCCGGGTCTTGAACCGGCTGGCCCGCTCCGCCGCGTCGCGCGCCCCGCGCACCTCGGTGAACAGCCGCACGCCCTTGAGCGCCGCGCTGATCTGGTCCCCGAGCGCCCGGTAGAGCGCGCCGGCGCCGCCGCCGTGCGGCTCGTCACCCGGGTCGGCCTCGAACACCGCGTAGCCCAGCTGCTCGTCGCCGATGTGCAGCGGCTCCAACACGGCGGTGAACCGGCCTCGTTCACCCCGTTCAACCCGTTCACCCCGTTCAGCCCGTTCAACCTGTTCGCCCCGGTCATCGCCTGCGCCGCGATCGACGCCTGTGTCGCGGTCGTCGCGGTCCGGCAGCATCTCGGCCAGCGGCGGGGGCGCGGGGGCCGCCGGCTCGCGCAGCGCCAGCCGGTAGCCGGGCACCCCGAGCCCCGGAAGATGCCGCTCCAACGCGCGCCGCAGCCCCGCCGTGTCGGTCACCGTGGTCAGCGTGGTGGCCAACGCCCGCAGCCGCCGGGCCCGTTGCTCCTCGGTCCAGCGCTCGTACTCCAGCAGCCGCCGCGACTTGTCCGCCACCAGCAGCCGTGCCTGGCCGACCAGCCGCTCAAGCCGCGCCGGGTCGGCGCCGCCCCCGGCCCGCAGGCCAAGCAGCGCCCGGTCCCAGGCCACGGCGTCGTCGAAGCTCCGCACCGAGGTGGCCAGCGCGCGTTCCAGCCGCCGCAGGAAGTCGACGCCGGTCTCCCCCGGCCCGGCCGGCAGCGCCGCGAGCAGCCCGGCGTCCAGCGGCGCGGTCGGCGTCAACGACCCCCGCACCCCGGCCGGTTCGGAGAATCCGCGCCCCTCGGCGCCCTGCCCCACCCCCTGCTCCACCACCTGTTCGACCAGCGGCGAGTGGCAGCCGCAGGAGCCCCGCACGATCAGCGTCCCCGACACCACCCGCCGCGCCGGCGGCGCCGTGCCGCGCAGCCTGGCCAGCAGCGTCTCCACGGCCAGCGCCCCCAACTCGCCGAACGGCAACGCCACCGAGGTCAGCGGCGGATCGCTGATCCGCGCCTCCACCGAGTCGTTGAAGCTGATCAACGCCACGTCCTCCGGCACCCGCACCCCGCGTTCGGTGAGGAAGCGCAGCGCGTCGGCGGCCAGCGCGTCGCTGCACGCCACCACCGCGTCGAAGTCCCGGCCGGGGCGCAGCCCGCGCACGTCGATCAGCACCCGCATCGCCGCCGCGCCGGCGCCGGCCGCGTAGTCCAACGAGGCGGCGGTCAACGAACGGTCCTGCGGCAGCCGGTGCCGGCGCAGCGCCTCGCTGTAGGCGCGGGCCCGGTCCAGCGCCACCGGGTTGGTCAACGGGCCCCGGATGCAGGCGAGTCGACGCCGCCCGTGGTCGGTCACCAGGTGGCCGACGGCCTTCCGCATCCCGGCATGGCTGTCCAACAGCAGCGTCTCGTGGTCCTCCAGCGCCCGGTTGAGGCTCACCACCGGCAGCCCGGACAGCTCGCGCACCAGCCGGGCCGCGCGCTCGCCGGCCGCCGGCAGGCCCAGCGTCGAGGTCCAGCAGATGACCCCGTCGAGCCCTGCGGTGGGCAGCAGTTCGTAGAGCGCGTTGCGCGGGGCGCCCTCGACGCGCACCGCGTCGCCTGGCAGAGCGACCAGGCTGGCGCCGTGCGCCTCGGCCGCCCGCCGCACCCCGGACCAGAGGGTGGCGCCCACGCCCAAGTGGATGTTGGCCGTCACCAGCCCGAGCAACGGCCGCCGCCCGGCCGGCGGTTCCCCCGACGCCCCGGCCGGCGAACCGTTCCACGCCCCGGCCGGCGAACCGTTCCGCGCCCCGGCCGGTGGCTTGCCCGGTGCCCGGTCCGGCGGCGACACCCCGAGCCCGCGTTCCAGCCCGCGTTCCACCATCGCGACAGCCTCGCTCCTCGGCAACGCCTGACCGCGCGCCGCACGGCGCGCTGCGGTGCCCCCGGCGGCGCCGCCGAGGTGGCGAGGACGATAGCGCCGCCCGGGCACGCCGACAAGGCCGGCGTCACACCCCCGCCCACGCGGCGGGAGCGGTGACACCGGCCCGGTCGGCGAGCACCGGGAACCCCGGTTACAGCTGGCCGACCCCGGCGCCGCCGGTCACGATGGACTTGACGTCGGCGGCCGCGTCGGGCGAGTAGCTGTAGGGGATGCCGGACACCGAACCGCCGGCCTCGCCCTCACCCGAGTTCACGAAGTGGTTGTCCCTGGCCTCGATCGAGCCCGGGCCCGAGGCCGCCTCGCCGAGGTGGAAGGGGTCCTCGGTGTTCTCGAAGTAGTTGGCCTCCACCAGCACCCCGGCGTCCTCGGTCGAGGCGACGCCGTAGCTGCCGATGTCGTTGTAGTAGTTGTTGTAGACGTGCACCGGGTCGCCGAAGCGGACGCGCGGGTTGCGCTGGTTGACCCCGTCGAACCAGTTGTGGTGGTAGGTGACGTTCAACTTCCCGATGTCCTCGGAGCCGTTGTCGTCGGAGTGCCCCAACAGCATGTTCTTGTCGGAGTCGTAGGTGTGGTTCCACGAGACCGTGATGTTCGTCGAGGCCCGCTTGATGTCCAGCGCCCCGTCGTTGGGGTTGGTGAAGTCGTTGTGGTCGATCCAGACGTTGGTGCTGTACTGCACGTTGATGCCGTCGTCGTTGGAGTCGGCGAACACCAGGTTCTGCACGATGACGTTGTCGGCGTCGCTGATGTTGAGACCGCCGCCCTGGATCGTGGCGCCCGAGCCGGCGCCCACGATCGACTTGTCGGAGGAGACCCGAACCATCTCGTCCACGTCGATGGTGCCGTTGACCTCGATCTGGAGCGGCCCGTCGCTGTTGGCGGCCTCGATCAGCTCGTCGGCCGAGGAGACCGAGACGGTCTCGCCGCCCGCGCCGCCGGTGGTCGCGGCGCCGAAGCCGGTCGGCGTGCCGACCGCCAGCGGGGCGACCTCGGCCGGCTCCGAGGCGGAGCCGGTGGCGGCGGTGAGGCCGGCGACCGTCGTCACGGCGGCGGTCACCGCGACAGCACTGGCCAGCTTGAATCGTGCGCTCGTCCTGCGCATGAGACTCTCCGTCCGTATGTGGGGGGTCAAACGGGAGAAACCGTGCCGCGCGGCCTGGCAACGCCTCAAGGCTAGGGCGGCGGGCGTGGACGATGACGGGGGGCGTGTGGACTATCGCGCTCGCCGCCGGTGGCGCGGCGCGTCGCCGTGGGCGTGCGCCGGTGGGACTGTCAGTGGTCGGGTCCACACTGGTCCCATGTGTCGCAGCATCAAGACCCTCCGCCCCCCGGCCACCCCCGACGTCACCGACGAGGACATCCGGGCCGCCGCCCTCCAGTACGTCCGCAAGGTGTCCGGCTTCCGCGCCCCGGCCGCGCACAACCGCGCCGTCTTCGACCAGGCCGTCGAGGATGTGACGGCGGCCACCGCCCATCTCCTCGCGCATCTCCGGGTGCGGGGCTCGGGCGGCTCGGGCGCCTCCGGCGGCTCGGGCTCGACGGCGCGGGGGTGAGGCCGGTCGACCTCCATGTGACGCGCACCGCCGGGCCGGCCCAACGGACCCTGCTCGTCATCCACGGCGGGCCGGACTGGGACCACAGCTATCTCCTCGACCCGCTGCGGGAGTTGGCCGGGGAGGTCCGGGTGCTCTGGCCCGACCTGCGCGGCTGCGGCCGTTCGCCGGGCGGGCTGCCGCCCGGGGAGTACACGCCGGACGCCGCCGTCGGCGCTGCCGGAGCGCGCGGCCGCCCGCCTGGCGGCGCTCGGCCTGCCGACGCTGCTGCCGCACGGCCGGCAGGACATGGTCTTCCCGGCGGGGCTGGCGCGGGACGCGGCCCTCCGCATCCCCACGGCCCACGCCGTGATCCTCGACGAGGCCGGCCACATGGCCCACATCGACCAGCCGGCCGCCTGGCTGGCCGCCGTCCGCGCGCACCTCACGTGAGAACGCGCACGTGCCCGCCGGCCGACGCGGCGCCGACTCGCGTTCGACGCGCCGGCAGGCCGGCCGGCCGGGCCCCCCGCCGCAGGGCGGCGGCGCCGCC
>NZ_RFFJ01000184.1 GCF_003696235.1 Streptomyces triticirhizae | reverse complement strand
CCCGGCGGCGCGGCGGTCCCGCCGCTCCTGGCTGCCGGCCCGCCTGCGGCGCCGCCGCCGGGCGCCGGTCCCCGAGTGGCACACCACCGACGCGCGGCTGGCCCGCTGGTCGGCGCTGAAGAAGAAGTCGGGCGAACTGGTCTCCCGCATGGACGAGTGACCCCCCGCGAGACCCCGCGAGACCCCGCGAGAACCGCCGTTCCCCCGGGTGTCCAGCGCGCGGCCGGTGAACGTGTCCCCCTCCGGGTCGTCCCCCTCCGGGTCGTCCCCCTCCGGGACCGACTCGACGAGCAACACCCCGCCCGTCACCGCCCGTTCGACCAGCCGGCCCTCGTCCGGGGTCAGCCGCCACAGCTCCTGCCCGACCTCCGAGTAGGCCACCAGCGCGTCGCCCCGGGCGAGGACCAGCGGGCCGTCCGGCGCCGGAGACGACGTCGGCCGGGGCCACGGAGGCGTCCTCCAGGAGCCGGCCCCACAGCGGCTCGACGCTGTCCGCGTCGTGCGCGCCCATCGCCGGGCGCGGCTCGGCCCCCGCATCCGCCGGGTCCTGGCAGCGCGCCACGCTGACCAGGCGTGCGTCGGCGTGGTCGACGGTCACCGGAGTCCGGCAGGTCGCGCACTCCTGGCCCGGCACGCCCTCGGGCGCCGGCGTCCGCCAGCGGGCGGTGCCGTCCCCCGCGCCGTTCCCGGCGGTCTCGGCCGGGACGCCGCCTCCCGCCCCGCCGGTCTCGCCGGCGGGGCGGCGAGGGTCAGTCCTGTTCGCCGAAGATGGAACGGAGTTGGCTGGGCAGGTGCTCCTCGCAGGCCGCCTTGGAGGGGGCCGTCAGGGAGTCGGAGACGCAGTCGAAGTACTCCTTGTAGACCAGCTGGGCCGAGTAGCTCGCCGCCACGATCAGCAGGGACAGGCTGGCCAGGACCACGCCGGCGATCGCCGAGCCGCGCTGCGGGCGGCGGCCGTCGGGCGTGGGGGCCGGGGGCCGGCCCTCCGCGTCGCGGGGGCCGCCGCGCAGGGCGCTGATGCCCCAGTAGAGGGCGAGCGCGCCGAGCAGCAGGCCCAGCCACTCCCAGGAGAGCAGCCCGGCGAAGACGCCCCACATGCCGGCCAACACCGCGTACCGCGCGTGCCGTTGCACCGGGTCCTCCGGGTCCCAACGGCGGCCGTTGCCGCCGTCCTCGCCCTGCCGGTCCCCGCCGGGACCGCCGAACGGACCGCCGCCGCGCCCCGGCTGGCGCCGGCCCCACTGCCCGCCCCAGCGCGGCCGCCGGTCGGAGTCGTCGCCGAGCCCGTCGCCCGAGCCGGAGTCGCGTCCGTTCCCCGAGCCGCCCTCGGGGTGGCGCGGCCGCCACGGCTGTTCGGGCTGCCCCTCGGGCGGTGGGGCGAAGGGGTTGTCCTCCTCGCCGGGCCGCTCCTGCTGGCCTGATGCGCGGGGTCGGTCCGTCATCTGTGTGGTCGCATCTTTCTGTCGGGCCCGCGCGCCGGGATTCTCGCGGTGCCGGTGGCTTCCGACCGTACCTGCCCGGCGCCGGACCGGGGCACGGGGGGACCCAGCCGTGCCGGTATCGTTGCGGAGGGCCGGCCGTCGCCGTGGCCGGTGCCCTCCGGGAGCAAGACCCGGGAGGAGAAGACTCAAGGAAAGACCTCGTCGTGGCCTCTGCTCCCGCCGCCCCCGATGCCGCCGACTCCCCCGAAGGAGCAGCCCAGCCGGGCGCCGGGTCAAGGCCCCCGGCCCGCCTGGTCGTTCTGGTCTCGGGCTCGGGCAGCAACCTCCAGGCACTGTTGGACGCCGCCGCCGACCCGGGCTCCGGGTTCGGCGCCGAGGTGGTCGCCGTGGGCGCGGACCGGGGCGGGATCGAGGGGCTGCGGCGGGCGGAACGGGCCGGGGTGCCGACGTTCGTTCACCGGCTGCGGGACTATCCCAGCCGCCCGGACTGGGACCGCGCGCTCACCGGGTCGGTGGCCGCGCACCGGCCGGACCTGGTGGTCTCGGCCGGCTTCATGAAGATCGTGGGGGCGTCGTTCATGGCCGCCTTCGCCGGCAGGTTCATCAACACGCATCCGGCGCTGCTGCCCAGCTTCCCCGGCGCGCACGGGGTGCGCGACGCGCTGGCGCACGGCGTCAAGGTGACCGGCTGCACCGTCCACTTCGCCGAGGCGGAGGTGGACAGCGGCCCGATCATCGCGCAACGAGCCGTCGAGGTCAGGGACGATGACGACGAGGACACCCTGCACCGGCGGATCAAGGAAGTGGAACGCGGCCTGCTCGTCGACGCCGTGGGCCGACTGGCCCGGGACGGCTACCGCGTAGAGGGACGAAAGGTGTACATCCCGTGACCGCCGACCAGCAGAAGACCGAGCAGAAGTCCGAGCAGCGGAACGACCACCAGCACAGCCAGGAACGGGCCGAACTGCCCACCGCCACCGCGCGGTTGGCGGCCAAGGCGGCGAAGAGCTTCCAGCAGGACGAGAACCCGCACGGCGACCCCGAGGGGCGCCGCCCGATCCGGCGCGCGCTGATCAGCGTCTACGACAAGACCGGGCTTGAGGAGTTGGCGAGCGCGCTGCACGAGGCGGGCGTGGCCCTGGTCTCCACGGGCAACTCGGCCCGGCGGATCGCCGCCGCCGGGGTGCCGGTGACCCCGGTCGAGGAGTTGACCGGCTTCCCCGAGTGCCTCGACGGCCGGGTCAAGACCCTCCACCCCAAGGTGCACGCCGGGCTGCTGGCCGACCAGCGGGTGGCCGCGCACCGGGCGCAGCTGGAGGAGCTGTCGGTCGAGCCGTTCGACCTGCTGGTGAGCAACCTCTACCCGTTCGAGCAGACCGTCGCCTCGGGTGCCGGCTTCGAGGACTGCGTGGAGCAGATCGACATCGGCGGGCCCGCGATGGTGCGCAGCTCGGCGAAGAACCACGCCACGGTGGCCGTGGTCACCGACCCGGCCGGCTACGACGAGCTGCTGGCCGCCGTCGCCGAGGGCGGCTTCACGGCGGCGCGGCGGCGGGAGCTGGCGGCGGAGGCGTTCCGGCACACGGCGCGCTACGACGCCCAGGTCGCCGGGTACTTCGCGGCGCGGGGCGGCGAGGAGGAGACCTTCCCGCAGAGCCTCAGCCCGGTCTTCGGCCTCGGCCGGGTGCTGCGGTACGGGGAGAACCCGCACCAGTCGGCCGCGCTCTACACCGACGGCAGTGGCGCCGGCCTGGCCTCCGCCGAGCAGCTGCACGGCAAGGAGATGTCCTACAACAACTACGTGGACACCGAGTCGGCGCGGCGGGCCGCCTACGACCACGCCGAGCCCTGTGTGGCGATCATCAAGCACAGCAACCCGTGCGGGATCGCGGTGGGTTCGGACGTCGCGGAGGCGCACCGCAGGGCGCACGCCTGCGACCCGCTCTCCGCCTACGGCGGGGTGATCGCCGTCAACCGGCCGGTGAGCGCGGAGCTGGCCGGGCAGATCGCGGAGATCTTCACCGAGGTCGTGGTGGCGCCGGCGTACGAGGACGGCGCGTTGGAGGCGTTGACCAGGAAGAAGAACATCCGGGTGCTGCGCTGCCCCGAACCGCCCACCGCCGTCACCGAGTTCCGGCCGGTGGACGGCGGGGCGCTGGTGCAGGTCAGCGACCGGCTCCAGGCCGAGGGCGACGACCCGGCGCGGTGGCGGCTGGTCGCGGGCGAGGCGCTGGACGAGGCGGACCTGGCCGAGCTGGCCTTCGCCTGGCGGGCCTCGCGCGCGGTGAAGTCCAACGCGATCCTGCTGGCCAAGGGCCTGGCGACGGTCGGTGTCGGGATGGGTCAGGTCAACCGGGTCGACTCGGCGCGGCTCGCGGTCGCCCGGGCGGGCGGTGAGCGGGCGGCGGGCTCGTTCGCGGCCTCGGACGCGTTCTTCCCGTTCCCCGACGGCCTTGAGGTGTTGGCCGAGGCGGGCGTGAAGGCCGTGGCGCAGCCCGGGGGTTCGGTCCGCGACGAGCAGGTGATCGAGGCGGCGAACAAGGCCGGCGTCACCATGTACCTGACGGGGACGCGGCACTTCTTCCACTGAGGTTCCCCGCGCGGAGCACGAAGGGGCATCGGCCGCCCGGGCGGCCGATGCCCCTTCGTGCTCCGCGCGGGGGGCTCGTCAATCGTATGCGTTTCGCATAGAGTTCGGTCATGGGCACGGACTGCGGGAACGATGAGCACACCCACTCCGTCGTCGAGCGGTGGCACGTGGCGGTGAACGCGGGGGAGCCCGCCGGGGCGCGGCGGGTGGTCGCCGACCCGGTGGTGGTCAGCGGGCCGAGGGGCGCGGCGACGGTCGATCCGGACGGCTTCGCGGAGTGGGTGACGCGCTCCGGGATCACGCTGCGGCCGCTGGCCCACCACGCGGTGGCCGACGGACTGGCGGTCGTCGAGCAGGACGCCTCCTGGCCGGGGAGCGAGGAACGGACCCGGGTGGCCACCGTCTTCCGCGTGACCGGCGACCTGGTCTCGGCCGCGCTGCGCTTCGACTCGGTGGACGCCGCGCTGGAGTTCGCCCGGACCCATGCCGCGCTGGCGACCACCGAGGCGGGCGGCCGGGACAGCGCCGCGCCGGGTCCGGGGCAGACGCTCTTCGCCTTCGTCCGCCACTGGTCGAGGCGCTGGCACGGCCCGGCCGGCGCCGAACTGGCCGAGCGCGGACGGGAGGTGCTCGTCGTCGAGGCGGTGCACGCGCTCTCCGGCCGGCCGCCGGTCACCGTCAACGACGTGGCGGCCGAGCTGGCCGTCGACCAGTCCGGCGCCTCCCGGCTGATCGCGCACGCCGCCGAGCGCGGCAGCCTCGCCGTGACGCCCGCGCCGGCGGACGGGCGGCGCAGGTCGGTCGCCCTGACCCCCGACGGCGAGGAGCTGCTGCGCGCGGCCCACGTCTGGCAGGAGGAGGTCTTCGCGGCGCTCACCGAGGGCTGGACCCGGGCCGAACGGACCGCGTTCCACCGGGGGATGACCCGGCTGCTGGCCGGCTCGGCCCGGCGGGGCCACGGGGACTGACCGGCCTCAGGCCGGCGGGCGATGCAGCATCGCGACCAGGATCTCGTGGAGCACCTCGTGGTCGCGCGCGTCGTACAGCCGGTAGGGGCCGCCCTCCACCGTGTACCACTCGTCGGCGCCGGCGTAGCGGATGCGCAGGCTGAGCGCGCCGTCCTCGTCGATGGCGCTGTGCAGCTCCAACTCGCCGGTGATCGCCCCGACTTCGCGGGTCATCACGCCGCCGGCCGGGCTGCTGAAGAGGGAGTAGCGTTCGTTCACCGGATCTCCTCGGGGGACTTCGTCTCGCGGGACAGGGAGGAATCGAACCGCTGCGGGGTGGGGCAAGGGAAGCCGGCTCGCCGGCTGAGCTGGCGGCCGTTCGCGATGTGCGCGCGCCGGGCGCGACGCCGCGACCTCGCCCGTTCCGCCGGAGCGCGAGCGGCGGCGTCCCGCCCGGATTGGTGGGCAGGGGGCTCATCGGGGAGGATGGGGCCATGACTGCCCAGACACTCGACGGCCAGGCCACCGCGGCCGAGATCAAGTCCGACCTGCGCACCCGCATCGCCGCCCTCAAGGGGAGCGGCCATCTCCCGGGCCTGGGAACGCTGTTGGTGGGCGACGACGTGGGCAGCCAGAAGTACGTCGCGGGCAAGCACCGGGACTGCGCCGCCGTCGGGATCGCCTCCATCCAGCGGGAGCTGCCGGCCACCGCGAGCCAGCAGCAGATCGAGGACGTGGTCACCGAGCTGAACGAGGACCCGGCCTGCACCGGCTACATCGTGCAGCTGCCGCTGCCGCGCGGCATCGACGCCAACCGGGTCCTCGAACTCATCGACCCGGACAAGGACGCCGACGGGCTGCACCCGACCAACCTCGGCCGGCTGGTGCTGGGCGAGCCGGCGCCGCTGCCCTGCACGCCCAACGGCGTGATCCGGCTGCTGCGCCGCTTCGATGTGCCGATCGACGGCGCCGAGGTGGTGGTCGTCGGCCGGGGCGTGACGGTGGGCCGTTCGCTGCCGCTGCTGCTGAGCCGCCGCTCGGAGAACGCCACGGTGACCCAGTGCCACACCGGGACCAGGGACCTGGCCGCGCACCTGCGGGCGGCCGACATCATCGTGGCGGCGGCCGGCGTTCCGCACCTGGTCAAGCCGGAGCACGTCAAGCCGGGCGCCGCCGTGCTCGACGTCGGCGTCAGCCGCGACGAGACGGGCAGGATCGTCGGCGATGTGCACCCGGGCGTCGTCGAGGTCGCCGGCTGGCTCTCGCCCAACCCGCGCGGCGTGGGCCCCATGACCCGGGCCATGCTGCTGAGCAACGTGGTCGAGGCCGCCGAACGCGCGGCCGCCCAGGGCTGATCGGACACGGACCCGGGAACTGTCGGAAGAGACGACGAGGGGGCGAGCGGCCGTGAGTGGCGTTGCCTGGCGCAGGCGTTGGCGGGTGCCGGAGAAGTACCGCACCAAGGGCACGGCGCGCCCCGAGGGCGGGGGGCGCTCGGCGGGTGGTGACGCGCCGGCGCCCATCCGGCAGTGGCCGCTGCTGCTGGTGCTGGCCACCACCCTGGTCGGTCTGGTGGTGACCCTCGCCGACTTCCGGATCGGGCTGCTGATCGTGGGCGGCGCGCTGCTGACCGGCGCGGTGCTGCGGGCCTGGCTGCCGGCGGTCGGGATGCTGGCGGTGCGCTCCCGCTTCACCGACGTCGTCACCTACGCGGTGCTCGGCACGGCGGTGGTGCTGCTGACGCTGATGGCCGAGCCCCGACCGTGGCTCGAAGTCCCGTTCCTCAGCGACATCCTGCGCTTCTCGGTGGACTAGGCCGTTTACCTCGGAGCGGGGTGGGTGGCCACCGAACGGTCCTGGTCGGGGGGGCAAGCTCTGAGGAGACCTGTCGCCCCCCGGCCCTCCACCGGCCGACCGGGCCGCGACGGCCGCCTGCCGGGCGTCAGTTGAACCAGGCGGCCACGGTGTCCGGGTTGTCCTCGACCCAGCGCTCGGCGGCGGCCCTCGGGGTCAGGCCCTGGCCGGCGATCAGCTCGGCGACGGCGTTCTGGTCCCGCTCCGACCAGGAGAACGCCCGGAGGAAGTCGACGACCTCGCCGCCCTCCTCCGCGAACTCGGCGTTGAGGTACTTCCGCAGCGGGATCGTCGGGTAGTAGTCGGGGAGTTCGACCTCGGCCAGCTCGACCTTGGTGGCCAGCCAGTGCGGCTGCCAGAAGTACGCCAGCAGCGGGGTGCCCCGGGAACCGGCCTGGTGGATCTCGTCGACCAGCGCGTCCTCGCTGCCGGCGGCGACCGGCGTGAGGTCCAGGCCCAGCTCGTCGATGATCGTCGCGTCCCTGGTGGCGAAGCCCGGGTCGGCCTGGAGTATCCGGCCGCCGAGCTGCTCGGCGAAGTCGTTGAGGTTCCGCCAGTTGAGCACCTCCGGGTGCGCCTCGGCGAACTCCCCGGGTATGAACCAGCCGACATGCCCGGAGATCCCCAGCTCCCCGGCCGCCACCACGTCGCCCCGCTGCTCCACGTGGAGCCGGGTCTGGTCCGGCAGCCCGCCCCAGTCCTCCAGCAGCACCTGGGTGTCGCCCGCGCCCAACTCGGCCCAGGAGGCGGCCGGTTCGGTCTCCACCTTCTCGACCGGGACGCCCAGCTCCTCCTCCAGCAGATACGCCACCACCGCCGCGTTGGCCCGCGCGCCCGGCCAGTCGGTCACCGCTATCCGGACCGGCTCCCGTTCCTCGGCCCCGACCAGCTCGCCCGGCAGGTCGCAGGCGCTGGAGAACACCAGGCCCAGCGCGCCGAGCCCCGCCAGCAGACGGTGCGGCGCCAGGCGGCGTATCCGGGGGGAGATGCGGGGCATCGGCGTGGGCTCTTCCTTCGGGTGGGCCGGGACGGTTTTTCGCGCCTGCTTTTTCGCGCCTACGCAGTGTGGCC
The DNA here is from genome assembly GCF_003696235.1 of Streptomyces triticirhizae. Lineage (GTDB taxonomy): Bacteria > Actinomycetota > Actinomycetes > Streptomycetales > Streptomycetaceae > Streptomyces > Streptomyces triticirhizae. Next base: position 4,499 of record NZ_RFFJ01000184.1, on the reverse strand, counting down.
CCAACAGCGGGTGTGGGGCCACAGACGCGTCATGAGACGTGGGGGAACAACGGTCGAATCGTGGGGCTCAGATGAGGCCGAGCGCGCGGACCGCCTCGCGCTCCTCGGACAGCTCGCGCACCGAGGCGTCGATCCGCACCCGGGAGAAGTCGTTGACCGCGAGGTCCGGCACGATCCGGTACGAGCCGTCGGCGCAGGTGACGGGGAACGAGGAGATCAGGCCCTCGGGCACGCCGTAGGAGCCGTCGGACGGAACGGCCATCGAGGTCCAGTCGCCCTCGGGGGTGCCGTTGACCCAGGTGTACACGTGGTCCACGGCCGCGTTGGCGGCGGAGGCGGCCGACGAGGCGCCCCTGGCCTCGATGATGGCGGCGCCGCGCTTGGCCACGGTCGGGATGAACTCGTCGGCCAGCCAGCTCTCGTCGCCGATCGCCTCGGCCGCGTTCTTCCCGGCGACCTCGGCGTGGAAGATGTCCGGGTACTGGGTGGCGGAGTGGTTGCCCCAGATGGTGAGCCGGCGGATCTCGGAGACCGGCGCGCCGGTCTTCTTCGCGAGCTGCGAGAGCGCCCGGTTGTGGTCGAGGCGGGTCATCGCGGTGAACCGCTCGGCCGGCACGTCGGGGGCGGCGGCCTGCGCGATCAGCGCGTTGGTGTTGGCCGGGTTCCCCACGACGAGGACCCGCACGTCGTCGGCGGCGTGGTCGTTGATGGCCCGGCCCTGCGGCTTGAAGATGCCGCCGTTGGCCTCCAGCAGGTCGCCCCGCTCCATGCCCTTGGTGCGCGGGCGGGCGCCGACCAGCAGCGCGACGTTGGCGCCGTCGAACGCGACGTTGGCGTCGTCGGTGATGTCGATCCCGGCCAGCAGCGGGAACGCGCAGTCGTCCAGCTCCATGGCCGTGCCCTCGGCGGCGGCCAGCGCCGGGGTGATCTCCAACAGGCGCAGCCGCACGGGCACATCGGGCCCGAGGAGCTGGCCCGAGGCGATCCGGAAGAGCAGCGCGTAGCCGATCTGGCCGGCGGCGCCGGTGACGGTGACGGTGACGGGGGTGCGGGGCATCTGGGACCTTCCGGTATGTGAGATGAGGCGGCCGGGTCCTCGGCCAGGTTACTCGTCCGACGTGGCCAGGAACTCCCATGGTGGGCGGGAGTCCTCGCGCGCTTTCTCGCCATATCTCGCCATCAAGATACGTCCGTCAGCGTAGTCCCGGGGCGGCGGACGCCGGGGATCGGGGGCCCGCCGGCGGGCGGCGGACCCCGTTCTCGACCACCCCGAAGGAACGCTAGCCGAGCAGCACCTCCCGCAGCTGGGCCAGCGCCCACGCCAGGTCCTCCTCCTCGATCACCAGCGGGGGTGCGATCCGCAGCGTCGCGCCGTGGGTGTCCTTCACCAACAGCCCACGCTCCAGCAGTCGCAGCGCCACGTCCCGGCCGCTGCCCAGGCCGGGCGCCAGGTCGAGCCCCGCCCACAGCCCACGGCCGCGCACCTCGGTCAGCGCGCCCAGCTCGACCAGCTTGGCCAGCTCGTCGTGGAGCCGCTCGCCCAGCCGGGCCGCCCGCGCCTGGATCTCGCCCTCCCGCAGCATGGTGACGACCTCAAGACCGACCGCGCAGGCCAGCGGGTTGCCGCCGAACGTCGAGCCGTGCTCGCCCGGCCGCTGCACGCCCAGCACCTCGGCCGATGAGACCACCGCCGAGACCGGCAGCACCCCGCCGCCCAGCGCCTTGCCGAGGATGTAGACGTCGGGCACCACGCCCTCGTGCTCGCACGCGAACGTCCGCCCGGTGCGGCCAAGCCCTGACTGGATCTCGTCGGCCATCAGCAACACCCCGCGCTCGGCGGTCAGTTGACGCACCCCGGGCAGATAGCCGGGCGGCGGGACGATCACGCCAGCCTCGCCCTGGATCGGCTCCAGCAGCACCGCGACGACCGTTCCCCCGTCGCCGTCGTCGTCGAGGGCCGCCTCCATCGCGGCCAGGTCGCCGAACGGCACCACGGTGAACCCGGGCGTGAACGGGCCGTGGTCACGGTAGGCGTCCGGGTCGGTGGAGAAGCCGACGAGCGTCGTGGTCCTGCCGTGGAAGTTGTTGGCGGCGACGACGATCCGCGCCTTCCCCTCGGGCACCCCGCGCACCCGGTAGCCCCACTTGCGGGCCGTCTTGATCGCGGTCTCCACCGCCTCCGCGCCGGTGTTCATCGGCAGCACCATGTCCATCCCGCACAGCGCGGCCAGCTGGCTGACGAACGGGGCGAAGCGCTCGTGGTGGAAGGCGCGCGAGGTCAGCGTGAGCCGGGTCAGCTGGGCCCTGGCCTCGGCGATCAGCCGGGGGTGACCGTGGCCGAAGTTGAGCGCCGAGTAGCCGGCCAGCAGGTCCAGGTAGCGGCGGCCGGTCACGTCCGTCACCCAGGCGCCGCGCGCCGAGGCGATGACGACCGGCAGGGGGTGGTAGTTGTGCGCGCCGTGCGCTTCGGCCGAGGCGATCAGGGCGGCGGGGTCCGTCGCGAGCTGCGCCGGGTTCGCTGCGAGGCTCTCTGGAACGCTCATGGCGACATCCGATCTCTGGCGGGGGTGGTGCCTTCGACTCGACTTGTAGCGGGTCACGTCCGCTATGGGAAGAATCCCCACGCGACCGTTCGGAATGCGGTGCGCCGGCGGGCCGCTCGCGGGCCCGCCCCGGGGGCCGTTACCCGGTTGGCGGACCTGAGAGAATGACCGGCATGGCCACCGATCGTCCACGCGTCTTCTCCGGTATCCAGCCGACCGCAGGCTCCTTCCACCTGGGCAACTACCTGGGGGCCGTGCGGCAGTGGATTCCGCTCCAGGAGTCCCACGACGCCTTCTACTCCGTCGTGGACCTGCACGCCATCACCGTTCCGCAGGACCCGAAGGCGCTGCGCGAGGCCACCAGGCTGGCCGCCGCGCAGCTGCTGGGCGCCGGGCTCGACCCGGAGCGCTGCACCCTCTTCGTGCAGAGCCATGTGCCCGAGCACACCCAGCTGGCCTGGGTGCTCAACTGCGTGACCGGCTTCGGCGAGGCGTCCCGGATGACGCAGTTCAAGGACAAGTCGGCCAAGCAGGGCGCCGAGGCCACCACCGTCGGGCTCTTCACCTACCCGATCCTCCAGGCCGCCGACATCCTGCTCTACCAGACGGACCGGGTCCCGGTCGGCGAGGACCAGCGGCAGCACGTCGAGCTGACCCGCGACCTGGCGCAGCGGTTCAACGGCCGGCACGGCGAGCTGTTCCGGCTGCCCAGCCCCCACATCCTCAAGGAGGCCGCCAAAATCTGGGACCTCCAGGACCCCCACAGCAAGATGAGCAAGTCCGGCTCATCGCCCAAGGGCATCGTCTGGATGCTGGACCCGCCGAAGACCTCGGCGAAGAAGTTCCGCTCGGCCGTCACCGACACCGGCACCGAGGTGCGCTACGACCCGGAGCACAAGCCAGGGCTGAGCAACCTGCTCACCATCTACAGCGCCCTGTCCGGGCTGAGCGTCGCCGAGCTGGAGGAGAAGTTCACCGGCCAGCTCTACGGCCCGCTCAAGACGGAGCTGGCCGAGCTGTTCACCGAGTGGGTGACCCCGATCCAGGCCAGGACCAGAGAGTTCCTCGACGACCCGGCCGAGCTGGACCGGGTGCTGGCCGCCGGCGCCGAGAAGGCGCGGCCGGTGGCCGCCGAGACGCTGGCCCGGGTCCACGAGGCGGTCGGCTTCCTGCCGGGGCTGCCCGTCTGACCGTTCCGCGCCGCTCTCCGACGCCCGGGGCCCGGCCGGTTCCGGGACAACGGGGAGGGCCGCCCCGTTCGCGCGGGCGCGGCGACGCGGCACACTGGCGGGGAACAGGCTCACGAGTCGACCGGCACGAGTTGGAGGGAGTCGGATGGTGGGGACGGTGACGCTCGGTGTGTCCATCGCGGTCCCGGAGCCGCACGGCAGCCGGTTGCAGCGCTGTCGGCTGGGCTTCGGTGACGCCGCCGCCGCCGGCATCCCCACCCATGTGACGCTGCTGCCGCCCACCGAGGTCGACCCGGACGACCGGCCGGCGATCGAGGACCACCTGGCGGCCATCGCCGCCGCCGGGCGCCCGTTCCCCATGCGGCTGTGCGGCACCGGCACGTTCCGGCCGCTGTCGCCCGTGGTCTTCGTGCGGGTGGTGGAGGGCGCCGCCGCCTGCGGCTGGCTCCAGGAGCGGGTGCGCGACCCGGCCGGGCCGCTCGCCCGCGAGCTGCTGTTCCCGTACCACCCGCATGTCACGGTGGCGCACGGCATCGCCGAGGAGGCGATGGACCGGGCCAGCGCCGAGCTGGCCGGCTACGAGGCGGCCTGGGAGGTGGCCGGCTTCGCGCTCTACGAGCAGGACCCGGCCGGGGTGTGGGCGCTGCGGCGGGAGTTCCGCTTCGCGGCCCCGGCCAGCCGCGCCACCGCCGGGCCCGGCGGGGCCGCGTCCCGGCTGGACCCGGCGCCCCGCGTCGCCTGAGCCGGCGCCCGAGTCCGCGCCCGA
>NZ_RFFJ01000183.1 GCF_003696235.1 Streptomyces triticirhizae | reverse complement strand
CGTTCCCCCGCCCGGGCCCCGCCCGCCGGAGGGCGACGAGCCCCCGCCCGCCCAGACGTCCGCGCCCAAGCCGGCGCCGCGCGGACGTTCCAAGGTCAAGCTGCTGGTGATCGCGCTGGTCGGCGTCGGCGTCGTCGCCTACGGCGCCGGCCTCTTCCTCAACCCCGAGGACGTGCCCAAGGGCACCGAGGTGCTGGGCATCGACATCGGCGGCATGTCCACCGAGGAGGCGCACGGCCTCCTGGACACCCGCCTGGACGCGGCCAACAACGAGCCGCTGATCCTGGTGATCGACGGGCAGGAGGTCGAACTCAAGCCCACCGTCGCGGGGTTGGCCGTCGACACCGAGGCCACCGCCCGTGGCGCCTCCGGCACCGACTACAGCCCGGTCTCCGTGATCGGCTCGCTCTTCGGAACGAGCCGGGAGGCCGAGGCGGTCTTCTCCGTGGACCGGGAGAAGCTGACGGTCGCCCTGGAGGACCTCACCTCGGGCGCCGGCGGCACCGGACCCGTGGACGGCACCGTCGTGTTCGAGAACGGCCAGGCCATCGGCCGGGCCGGGCAGGCAGGTTCGGCCACCGACCCGGCGGCCGCGGCCGACTCGGTCGAGGCCGCGTTCCGCGAGCGCGCCGCCGGCGGCCCCAACCAGCCGGTCGAACTCCCGGTCACCACGCGGGAGCCGCTGGTCGGCGAGGAGCAGGTGCAGCAGGCGCTGGAGGAGTTCGGCGAGCCGGCCATGTCCGGCTGGGTGTGGCTCTCCGCCGCCGGCATCGAACTCCCCATCAGCCAGCAGACGTTGAGCGGGGTGCTCAGCATGGAGCCCAGCGACCAGGGGAACCTCCAGCCGGTGATCGACCCCGACGGGCTGGCCGAGCTGTACGGCAGCACCTTCGACGGGGTGATGATCGACGCCGGCAGCGGCCTCGTCGAGATGACCCCCGAGCACGCCGCCGCCGCGCTGATCCCGGTGCTCCGCGAGCCGGCCGTCGCCAACGAGGGCCCCGACCGCAGGATCGCCGAGGTCGAGGGCGCCACCCTGGGCTGAGCACGCCCGTTCGGCCCCGCCCGTTCACCGCCGCCCGGACGGCGCCCGCCTCAACCGGCGGGCGCCGTCCGGTAGTGGTAGTGGTGGTGCTCGGCGAAGCCCAGCCGGTCGTAGAGCGCACCGGCCGCCGCGTTCCGGGTCGTCACCTGGAGCCAGGCCGCCGAGGCGCCCTCCGCCAGCGCCGCCCGCGCCAACTCCGCCATCAGCGCGGTCGCCAGGCCGCGCCGGCGGTGCGCCGGGTCGACCTCGATCGAGCTGAAGCCCGCCCACCGGCCGTCCACCACGCACCGCCCCACGGCGGCCGGCGGCTCGCCCCGGCCGGCCGGCACCTCCCCGAACAGCACCAGCGGCCCGCCCGTCAACACCCGCCGCGCGGTGGCCGGATCGCGCAGCGCCGACGGGTTGGCCGCCAGCCAGCCCTCGGTCAGCTCCCGGCCGACCACCACCCGCGCGTCGGGCTCCCGGTCGGCCAGCGGCGCCAACGCCCCGACGAGCTGGGCGGTGAAAGCGGCGGCGGTCCACCCCAGCGCGTCCAACTCGGCGACCAGCCGCTCGTCCGTGCCCTCGGCGCCCGTCGTCAGCTGGAACCTGGCGGGCAGCCCACGCGCCGCGTACCAGGCCACCACCCGCTCGCGTTCGGGCTCGCCCGGGCCGAGCCTGATCGCCGAGTTGGCCCGGTTCGTCCAGCCGGCGCCGGCCCGCAGCAGCCAGCCGCCGAGCCGTTCCGTCTCGGGCGCCGGCCAGCTGCGCGCGGCCACGGCCGCCAACTCCTCGACGGAGGCCGCCGGTACGCCCCGCCGCCGCGCCGGAGCGGCCGGCACCACCTTCCCCGCGACCAGCGCCGACTCGGCCAGCCGCACCGTCTCCCCGGTCCGCCGGGTCACCGACAGCACCCCGTCCGTCCACGAGCTGAGAATTCCCAGGGTGTCGGTGAACGTGGCCGCCCCGTCGCCGTTCCCGGTCAGGGACCGGACCGAGACCCGTTTGCCCACGTCAGCCGCCGTGATCCGGACTTCGAGCCGGGCCTTCACGCGAAATTCCATACCCCTAGCAAACCCCCCTCAGGTGTGCGCATCGCTGTCCAGCGGCGATACTAGGGTCCGAGCATCAGCGATGCCGCGCCCACGTGCGCCAGGCGGACCGGCCGCCATGACGAGGAGGACTGACAGCGTGACCTACGTGATCGCCGAGCCCTGTGTTGATCTCAAGGACAAGGCATGTATCGAGGAGTGCCCCGTCGACTGCATCTACGAGGGGCAGCGCGCTCTCTACATCCACCCCGACGAGTGCGTGGACTGCGGAGCCTGTGAGCCGGTCTGCCCGGTCGAGGCGATCTTCTACGAGGACGACACCCCGGACGAGTGGAAGGACTACTACAAGGCCAACGTCGAGTTCTTCGAGGAGCTGGGCTCCCCCGGCGGGGCCAGCAAGTTGGGCCTGATCGAGCGCGACCACCCGCTGATCGCCGCCCTGCCCCCGCAGAGCCACGACGAGTGAGGGAACGGCCTCGGGGGACCGGGGCCGTTCCGCTCTTCCGGTCCTCGGCCCGACGAACGACCGTGCCCGTCGAGGTCCGCACCGAGGTTCCCCCTGAGGTTCTGCCCCAGGTTCCGACGTGAGTCCCCGCGCGGCATCCGCCGCCGAGGACTCCCGAGCGAGGAGTGCCACCCCGTGCCGTCCGCCGTCTCCGCCCGCCTGCCGGTCTTCCCCTGGGACCGACTTGAGCCCCACAAGGCCACCGCCTCGGCGCACCCGGACGGCATCGTGGACCTCTCGGTCGGCACCCCGGTCGACCCGGTGCCCGACCTCGTGCGCCGGGCCCTCGCCGACGCCGCCAACAGCCCCGGCTACCCGACGGTCTGGGGCACCCCGGCGCTGCGCGACGCGATCGTCGACTGGTGCGCCCGCCGCACCGGAGCGGTCGGCCTCGACCACCGGGGCGTTCTCCCGGTGATCGGCTCCAAGGAGCTGGTCGCCTCGCTGCCCTCGCAGCTGGGCCTCGGCCCCGGCGACCGCGTCGCCTACCCCGAGCCGGCGTACCCGACCTACGAGGTCGGCGCCCTCATCGCCCGCGCCGAGCCGGTGCCCTACCGGGGCTCGCCCACCGAACTCGACCCCGAGGGCCTGCGGCTGCTCTGGCTCAACTCCCCGTCCAACCCGACCGGACGGGTCCTCGACGTCGCCGAGCTGCGCGCCGTCGTCGCCTGGGCACGGGAGCACGGGGTGCTGGTCGTCAGTGACGAGTGCTATCTGGAGCTGGGCTGGGAGGCCGACCCGGTCTCGGTGCTCCACCCCGACGTCTGCGGCGACGACCACCGTGGCCTGGTCGCGGTGCACTCGCTCTCCAAGCGCTCCAACCTCGCCGGCTACCGGGCCGCGTTCCTCGCCGGCGACCGCGAGGTGCTGGGCGAGCTGCTGGGCCTGCGCAAGCACGCCGGGATGATGCTGCCGGCGCCGGTGCAGGCGGCGATGGCCGTCGCCCTGGGCGACGACGAGCACGTGGCCGAGCAGCGCGCCCGCTATGCCGCGCGCCGCGCGGCGCTGCGCGCGGCGCTGACCGCGCGGGGCTTCACCGTCGAGCACAGCGAGGCGTCGCTCTACCTGTGGGCCACCCGGCACGAGCCCTGCTGGGACACCGTCGCCGAGCTGAGCAAGCTCGGCATCCTGGTGGCGCCCGGCGAGTTCTACGGCGCGGCGGGCGAGCGGTTCGTCCGGGTCGCGTTCACCGCGACCGACGAGCGCGTCGCCAGCGCGGTGGCGCGCCTCTCCTGAGACGTTCCGGGGAGGCGCGCCCTCGGCCGCGCTCAGCGGGCGGTCATGCCCGTCAGCAGCGTGCCGCCCACGCGGGCTCCCTCGCGGAGACTCGGGGCGACGTCGGCGCCGGCCTCGTTGACCACGCCGACGGCCGACCGGCCCAGGCCGTTGACGGTCTCGCCGACGAAGTCCGCCTCGCCGGCGTCGGGCGTGGTGGCCGCCGGGCTGGCGGCCTGGGCGACCGGCGCGGTGCCCAACAGGCCGGCGGCGCCGGCCACTCCACAGAGCGCCGCCCGAACCAGGGTGTGCCGTACGGGACGTGACATGAGCTTCTCTCCTCGTGAGGGGGAACGGACGCGGACGCGGTGTCCGCACGTGCCTATCGACCGTCGGCGGCGCGGGGTTGCGGCCGGCGACGGTAAAGAATCGGTAATCCGTCGGCCGGTCGTTTGATAGCCCGTCAGCTGTCCTGAGCCCTCCGGGAGGGAATTCCGAAGCCGCCGGAAAACCGTCGCGCCGCACCGACCCGAACGACACCGAACCGCGCCCATAAAAACCCTGGGAACGAACGGAGTTGGGTCGTCGCCACGCCCGTTCCGATCGACGTTAACGCTGGACGTATTCGTTCGGTCACTCAGTGCTGGTGACGAGCGAAAGGCGGACCGTCCCGCGCGAATTCCCCCCGGAATTACCGGATTCCCCGGAATCGTCGGTGGCGGCCGCACCGTCGCCGTCGGCGGAGGAGTCCTCGCGCCAGCCGTCGTCCGAGCGCGCCGACTCCCAGCGCAGCCCGTCCCAGCTGACCTCGGACACCCCCAACTGCCCGGCCCTGGCGACCAGCCAGTGCGCCAACTCCCAGCCGGGGTCGGAGGTCGCCTCGCCGCCCGCCTCGGCCAGCGCGACCGTCAACTCTCCCGAGCCCGAACCCGAGTCGGACCCCGAGCCCTCCGAGCGCTCGACCGTCGCCCGCCCGGCGAAGTCCGCCGCCAACTCCCGTTCCAGCTCCGCCGGGTCGCCCGCCCGCGGATCGTTGCCCGTCACGCAGCTCAGCGCCCCCGGCACCCGGCCGGTCAACGCCCCCGACAGCAGCGTGGCGTTGTCCTCGTGCTTGGCGTACTCGTCGGGGAAGGCGCTGCGTTGCACCTCCTGGGCCGCCTCGGTCAGCGGCAGCTCCTCGTACGCGGGGATCTCGACCAGCCTGTCGTAGAACGCCCCCGCCGCGTACACCGGGTCGGTGACCTGCTCCTCGCTGCCCCACCCCATGGACGGCCGCTGCTGGAAGAGGCCCAGCGAGTCGCGGTCGCCGTAGTCCAGGTTGCGCAGGCTGGACTCCTGCATCGCGGTCGCGATGGCTATCGTCACCGCCCGTTCCGGCAGCCCGCGCGAGGTGCCAACGGCCGCGATGACGGCCGCGTTCGCCGCCTGCGCCGGGCTCAGCGTGTGCGGCTCGGAGTCCGGGTCCTCGCCGCGCACCGCGCAGTGCGGCTCGCTCCGGCTGCCCGACTCGTAGTGCACCAGGGCATAGACGCCCACGCCCAGCAGCACCAGGGTGGCGGAGGCACCGCGCACCAGGCGGCGTCGGCGTCGCGAGGTGGTCGTCCGTTCGGGCACGCGACGAGGGTAACCGCTGGGACCCGGTGCCCTTCCGGCGCGGGTACCGTGACCCCATGGAACGACCGGCGACGCAGACCACGGCCCCCGCACCGCGACTCGACCTCGACCTCGACGCGGCGGCGCTGACCGCCCGGTTGGTGGACATCCCGTCCGTCAGCGGCACCGAGGAGCCGCTGGCCGACGCGGTGGCCGAGGCGCTCGCCGCGTTGCCCTGGCTGCGGGTCGACCGCTTCGGCAACAACGTGGTGGCCCGCACCCAACTCGGCCTGGACCAGCGGGTGGTGCTCGCCGGCCACCTCGACACCGTGCCGGTCGCCGACAACCTGCCGTCCCGGCTGGACGACGAGGGCGTGCTCTGGGGCCTGGGCACCTGCGACATGAAGGCCGGCGTCGCGGTGCAGCTGCGGATCGCCGCCACCGTTCCCCGGCCCAACCGGGACCTGACGTTCGTCTTCTACGACAACGAGGAGGTCGAGGCCGAGCGCAACGGCCTCGGCCGGCTGGCCGCCGCCCACCCCGACTGGCTGGCCGCCGACTTCGCCGTGCTGCTCGAACCCTCCAACGGCCAGGTGGAGGGCGGCTGTCAGGGCACCCTGCGGGTGCACCTGCGGCTGCCCGGCCAGCGCGCCCACTCGGCGCGGAGCTGGATGGGGGTCAACGCGATCCACGCCGCGTCCCCGGTGCTGGCCAGGCTCGCCGCCTACCGGCCGCGCCGGGTCGAGATCGACGGCCTGGAGTACCGCGAGGGCCTCAACGCGGTCCGCGTCGAGGGCGGCGTCGCCGGCAACGTGATCCCCGACTCCTGCACGGTCACCGTCAACTACCGCTACGCGCCCGACCTGGACGAGGAGCGGGCCCTGGCCCATGTCCACGAGGTCTTCGCGGACTGCGGCGTCGCCGAGTTCGTGGTCGACGACCACTCGCCCGGCGCGCTGCCCGGCCTCTCCCACCCGGCGGCGCGGGCGTTCCTGGACGCGGTCGGCGGCGTTCCTTACCCCAAGTTTGGCTGGACGGACGTCTCCCGGTTCAGCGCCCTTGGAGTGCCGGCGGTCAACTACGGCCCGGGCGACCCGAGTCTGGCCCACCGGCAGGACGAGCGGGTCGCCACCGAGGCCGTGCTGGCCTGCGAGGCCCGGCTGCGCGCCTGGCTGGGCGGCTGAACCTCCCCTCGCCCAGCGGGGGCCGAGGGACCCGGCGGGCGCCGCCCGGCCGGGAGCACAGCGAAGCGAACGACCACAGATCACAGGTGAGGAGCGCGCGATGAGCGGGAGCGCACACGCCCCCGGCGACGAGCCGTACGCCGAGCGGCCGGTGGAGGCCGGCCAGCCACGCGAGCAGCGGCTCGGGCCGGTGGTGCGCCGCCGGCAGCAGGTGACCACCGGCACCGCCGACCAGCGGCTGTTGGACTCCAGGGGCCCCTCCGACTGGGTCCACCAGGACCCGTGGCGGGTGCTGCGCATCCAGTCGGAGTTCGTCGAGGGCTTCGGCGCGCTCGCCGAACTCGGGCCGGCCGTCTGTGTCTTCGGCTCGGCCCGCACCCCGCCCGGCAGCGTCGAGTACGAGCTGGCGCGGCGGATCGGGCAGGGCCTCGCCGAGTCGGGCTTCGCGGTGATCACCGGCGGCGGCCCCGGCGCCATGGAGGCCGCCAACCTGGGCGCCAGTGAGACCGGCGGGGTCTCCGTCGGCCTGGGCATCGAGCTGCCCTTCGAGCAGGGCCTCAACCCCTATGTCGACGTCGGGATCAACTTCCGCTACTTCTTCGTCCGCAAGACCATGTTCGTCAAGTACGCCCAGGGCTTCCTGGTGCTGCCCGGCGGCCTGGGCACCATGGACGAGCTGTTCGAGGCGCTGACCCTGGTGCAGACCCAGAAGGTGACGCGCTTCCCCATCGTGCTCGTCGGCTCCGCCTACTGGGGCGGGCTGGCCGACTGGCTGCGGAACACCGTGATCGCGCAGGGCAAGGCGTCGGCGCGCGACGAGGAGCTGTTCCAGATCACCGACGACGTGGACGAGGCCATCCGGCTGGTCACCAAGCCCTGAAGGGCCCCGAACGCTCCTGAACGGCCCGGCGGCCGCCGGCGGTTCAGGCCAGGCCGCGCCTGGCCACCGCCGGCTCGCTGCGGCCGGCGATGGCGGCCACCATCCGCAGCACCTCACGGGTCTCCGCCACCTCGTGCACCCGGTAGACCTGGGCGCCCAGCCAGGCGGAGACCGCCGTGGTGGCCAACGTCCCCAGCAGCCGCTCCTTCACCGGCCGGTCCAGGGTCTCGCCGACGAAGTCCTTGTTGGAGAGCGAGACCAGCACCGGCCAGCCGGTCGCCGTCATCTCGTCCAGCCGCCGGGTCGCCTCCAGCGAGTGCCGCGTCGACTTGCCGAAGTCGTGCCCCGGGTCGATCAACACGCTCTCCCTCGGCACGCCGAGCGCCACCGCCCGTTCGGCCAGGCCGACGGTGACCCGCAGGATGTCGGCCAGCACGTCGTCGTAGCGCACCCGGTGGGGGCGGGTGCGCGGCCTGGCGCCGCCGGCGTGGGTGCAGACCAGCCCGACGCGGTGCCGGGCGGCGACCTCGGCCAGGCGTGGATCGACGCCGCCCCAGGCGTCGTTGAGCAGGTCGGCGCCGGCGGCGCAGGCCGCCTCGCCCACCTCGTGCCGCCAGGTGTCCACGCTGATCACCACGTCGGGGTGGCGACGGCGGACCTCGGCGACGAAGCCGGCGGTGCGGCGGATCTCCTCCGCCGCGTCCACCTCCGAGCCAGGACCGGCCTTGACCCCGCCGATGTCGATGATGTCCGCGCCCTCGTCGACGGCCCGCGCGACCCGCTCCAGGGCGGCCCGTTCGGCGAAGGTGGCGCCCTGGTCGTAGAACGAGTCCGGGGTCCGGTTGACGATCGCCATGATCACCGGCTGGTGGGTGGCGAACTCCCGTGTGCCCAGGCGCAACATCCGGCTCAGCTCTCCCTCGGGTTGTTCTCGGTGATCTTCTCGGGTCTTCTCGGGCTCTTCCGGCCCGACCTTCGAACCTACCTGCCCCGCCCGGTCATTCCGCGTGCGAGACTCCGGGGGAGGACTCACAGGGGAGCAGCGGTGTTCTGGTTTCTGATGGTCGCGATGGTGGTGGTGATCGCCGCGGTCACGCTCGCGGTGCTGAGCAGCGGGGACGGCACGGGCGCCCCGGCCACGGGCGGGCTGCGCGACGTCCAGCCCGACCGGCCGGCCGATCCGCTGCCGCTGGACCGGCCGCTGGCGCCCGCCGACCTGATCCGGGTCCGCCTGCCGGTCGCCCCGCGCGGCTACCGGATGGCCGAGGTGGACGACGTGCTGGACCGGGTCGCCGCCGAACTCGCCGAGCGGGACGCCCGGATCGCCGACCTGAGGCACCTGTTGGAACAGGCGAGGAACGAGGCGGCGCGGCGCGGGGGCGAGCGGGACTGAGGCCGCCGGCCGGTCGAATCCGGTCGCCCCGATCGGAATGCCCCGCCGATTCGCCCTTCGCGCCCGGTGGATTCCCGGCCGACGCCCGCCTCACGGCCGGCCACCGAGGCGGCGGCGCACCCGGGGAGTCGGACGAACCTCCCGAGTCCCCCTGACCCCGAGAACGCCCCCGAAGAACCGTGGTATCGCGGGCGATCCCCGAATTGAGTGGTTTTGCGTGTGTGCGTTGCCGAAGGGAGACCGCCCAATGTTGGTCACGGGACCCATTCATGCGGGATAATGAAGGCAAGCAATGTGTTCGACGCCGAGGGCGCTCGCGTCATCGGCTGCGACGAGCTGGTTCAGGAAGGGGAACGAGCATGGCGGCCATGAAGCCGCGGACGGGCGATGGTCCGCTTGAGGTGACCAAGGAGGGGCGGGGCATCATCATGCGCGTTCCGCTCGAAGGCGGTGGCCGACTCGTTGTCGAGCTGACCCCGGACGAGGCGGTCGCACTCGACGAGGAGCTGAAGAAGGTGACCGGCTGACGCCGCCGCGTTCCGCGTTGACCCTGTGGCGCCGCCCCGGAACATGTTTCCGGGGCGGCGCCACGTCGCGTTCGGGGCCGATCCGGAGCCTCGTTCGGGCGCGGGCTCAGACCCGCGCTGCGCAGAGCAGCCCGTCGCCGACCGGCAGCAGCGCCGGCGTCAGCTCCGGGCTCTCGCGCACCGCGCGCAGCAGCTCCCGCAGCCGGCGCACCTCGGTGGGCGCGGCGGCCGAGTCCACCGTCCGGCCGCCGGCGAACACCCCGGCGAAGCAGACCAGTCCGCCGGGACGCAGCAGCCGCAACGATTCTGCGAGGCACTCCAGGTACTCCAGCCGGTCGCCGTCGCAGAAGACCAGGTCGTAGCCCCCGTCGGTGAGCCGGGGCAGCACGTCCAGCGCGTGACCCGGGATGATCCGGGTGCGGTTGGCGGCGAAGCCCGCCAGCCGGAACGCCTGCCGGGCGAACTGCTGCCGCTCCGGCTCGGTGTCCACGGTGGTCAACACCGCCTCGGATCGCATCCCGGTCAACAGGTGAATCCCCGAGACCCCCGTGCCGGTGCCGATCTCCACCACGGCCCGCGCGCCGGAGACGGCGGCCAGCAGCCGCAGCGCGTCCCCGGTGCCGGGGGAGACGGCGCGCACTCCGGCCTCGCGCGCCCGCTCGCGGGCCCAGCGCAGCGCCGTCCCCTCGGCGCTCTCGGCGTCCGGTGCGCCATACGCCTCGGCGAACGCCCAGCTCGTCAGCCGGTTGCCGGTAATGGCCCTCTCCTGTCCCCGTCTGTCACGCGCCTTGACTGTATCGACTTCGGGCGGGAACCGGACGCCCGGCTCTGACGTTGGTCGTAAGACGACGGCGGTACTGACGGCGGAGTCGAGACCACTCGACGACCCGGTCGAAGGCATGGCCGGCCAGCAAATGCTTATCCGGAGCTAACGGGCGAGGTGGCTATGGTAGGGGCTCCACTGGACACCACCAGAGCCGACAGGGGAGGTGCGGCCGCGTCCACCGGCCGGGGGGTGCTCACACGCATCCGGCGGTCCTTCGGCGGGCCGAATTCCGTGACAGACAACGCTGACAGCGACCGAGCGCAGGCCACCACCGAGTCAGCCGACGGCACCACCAACGCCGTGGCCACCTTCAGCGCGGGCGCCGACAGCCAGGGCTGGGCACCTCCCACCTGGGAGGAGATCGTCAGCACCCACAGCGCGCGGGTCTACCGTCTGGCGTACCGCCTCACGGGCAACCAGCACGACGCCGAGGACCTCACCCAGGAGGTCTTCGTGCGGGTCTTCCGTTCCCTGTCGACCTACACCCCGGGCACCTTCGAGGGGTGGCTGCACCGGATCACGACCAACCTCTTCCTCGACTCGGTCCGCCGCAAGCAGCGGATCAGGTTCGACGCCCTCGGAGAGGACGCGGCCGACCGGCTGCCCAGCCGCGAGCCCACCCCGCAACAGCACTTCAACGACACCCACTTCGACGCCGACGTCCAGCAGGCGCTGGACACCCTGGCCCCCGACTTCCGCGCGGCCGTGGTCCTCTGCGACATCGAGGGCCTGAGCTACGAGGAGATCGCCACCACCCTCGGCGTGAAGCTGGGCACCGTACGCAGCCGCATCCACCGGGGCCGTTCCCACCTGCGGAAGGCGCTGCGCCACCGCTCGCCCGAGGAGCGCGGCTCCCGCGCGGCCCAGCCCGCCGGGCCCGAGGCGTCGCTCCCGTCCGCCGAGCCGGCCCTGGCCGTGGCGCCCGGAGCCCCGGGATCAGTGGAAGGCGCGATGGAGTGACCTCGACCGCCGAAACGGACCCGGCCGACCGGCATCTGGGGGAGAGCCTCGCCGCCCTGGTGGACGGCGAGCTTTCGCACGACAGCAGGGACCGCGTGCTGGCCCACCTGGCCACCTGCGCCCACTGCAAGGCGGAGGTGGAGGCGCAGCGCGCCCTGAAGAGCGCCTTCGCCGCCAGCCCGCCGCCGGCGCTCTCGGCCGGCCTGCTCGCCCGCCTCCAGAACGTTCCGGCCGACAGCGGCCTGGACGCCGGACCTCGGGGCCCCGGGCCCACCCCGCCGGGAGAGGCCGGCCCGCCGAAGGCCGGCACCCCTCCCAAACGCTCCGGTGGCCTCCTCCTGGACCTGATGCCCGGAGGCCGAGGGCGTTCCTCGCTGCTGACTCCCGCCGCCCCCGCGCTGGGCGGCGGCTCCGGCGGCTCCGCCGGCTTCCGCATACACGAGCCGGTGGCTGCCCGGCTTCCTCGCGGCCATCGCATCGCCTTCGCCGCCGCCGGCGCGGTCTCGTTGGCGGCCTTCGCCATCGGGGGCGCCGTCTCCGGCGTCGCCAGCCCGACCGGCAGCTCCGCCGCGTCCAGCGCGGTGGCCGCCGGCAGCGGCACCTCGGCCGGCCTGGCGCCCCGCCCGATGGGCGCCAGGGCGGAGGAGGACGCGCAGCGGCAGCAGAGCGTGGCGCGGGTGCTGCCGGTCGCCGACGTCGGCGCGACCGCGCCGCCCACGGGCCGGCAGTTCACCCTCCTCGGCAGCAGCCTCCCGGCGGCGCACGGCGCCTCGCCGGTGCCCCGGGCGACGCCCCCGGCGACCACGGCCGAGCCGGTCATAGGCCCGCTCCGCCCCGAGCACACCAGCTCCAGCGCGCTGGGCGCCGTGAGTCCGCGCTGAGGTCCACGACCTGGTTGAATGCGACCCCGTAGGCAGGATGACGCGGACACGATGGGGACGGCTGCCATGGACAAGGGCAACGGCGTCGAGCGGCGGGGCAGTGCCCCCGACGGCCTGGCCTCCCCGGAGGACGCCACCGAGGGCGGCGCCGGGCTCCGCGGGGCCGAGCCCTCGTCCCGGCCCGGCCGGAGCGAGTCGGCGGAGCCCGTCTCCGCCAGCGAGGACCCGTACAGCACGCCGCCCTACGGCCAGCCGGGGCCCTGGGCCCCTGCGCCCCCGGTGCAGCGCCCCGACCCCACGCCCCCGGCGGGCACCCGCCTGCCCCCGGCCGACGGCGGCAGCCTCGGCGGGGGCGGCGTCCCGCTGGCGCAGGCG
>NZ_RFFJ01000182.1 GCF_003696235.1 Streptomyces triticirhizae | reverse complement strand
CTGGCCGGCGGGCGCCGGCGGCGAGCCGCACCCGGCGGAGCCCGCCGAGCCGGCCGAGCCCGCGCCGGCCGAGACGGGCGAGGCGCGCGCCGCCAGCAGCAGCCAACACCCCCGCGTCTCCTACGTGTTGCGGATCAACGGCGCCGAGCGCGAGGTGGCCGACGCCTGGATCGGCGAGTCCCTGCTCTATGTGCTGCGCGAGCGGCTCGGCCTGGCCGGCGCCAAGGACGGCTGCTCGCAGGGCGAGTGCGGCGCCTGCTCCGTGCAGGTCGACGGCCGGCTGGTCGCCGCCTGCCTGGTGCCGGCCGCCACCGCCGCCGGCAGCGAGATCCGCACCGTCGAGGGGCTCGGCGCCGACGGCCAACCCTCCGACGTGCAGCGGGCGTTGGCCGGCTGCGACGTGCAGTGCGGGTTCTGCCTGCCGGGCATGGCGATGACCGTGCACGATCTGCTGGAGGGCAACCACGCGCCCACCGAACTGGAGACCCGCCGCGCGCTGTGCGGCAACCTCTGCCGCTGCGGCGGCTACCGGGGCGTGCTCAACGCCGTCGGCCAGGTGGTCGCCGAGCGCGCCGCCCGGGCCGCCGAGGTGGCGGCCGGCGCCGAGCGGCCGGCGGACGAGGCCGACCCGACGCCGCCCGAACCGGCCGCCGCCGAGCCGGCGTTGCCCCGCATTCCGCACCAGGCCGGGCCGCCCACGGCCGCCGGCGGGTACCCCCAGGCAGGAGGCATGTGATGGCGGAACCCCACGGCCCGGCCGACGCGGCCACCACCGTCACCCTGCACACCGCCACCGGCACCAAGCCGGCGCGCGGCACCCGCGCCCACCCGCACGGCCTGGGCGCCTCGGTGCCCTCGGCCGACGCCGAGACCAAGGCCAGGGGCACCTACCCGTACACCGCCGACCTGTGGGCCGAGGGCCTGCTGTGGGCGGCGGTGCTGCGTTCGCCACACCCGCACGCCCGCATCCGCTCCATCGACACCGCCGACGCCGAGGCCATGCCCGGGGTGCGCGCGGTCGTGACGCACGAGGACGTCACCGGCGACGGGCTGTTGGGCCGGCAGGTCACCGACCGGCCGGCGTTCGCCTCCGAGGTGGTGCGCTACCACGGCGAGCCGGTGGCGGCCGTCGCCGCCGACCACCCGGAGACCGCGCGGCTGGCCGCGGCGGCGATCGCCGTCGAGTACGAGCCGCTGGAGGCGGTCACCAACCCGCAGCGCGCCTTCGAGGCCGACCCGCCCGCGCACCCCGACGGCAACGTCATCCGGCACATCCCGCTGCGGCACGGCGACCCCAACGCCACCGGCGAGGTGGTGGTCGAGGGCTTCTACCGGATCGGGCGGCAGGACTCCGCGCCCATCGGCGCCGAGTCGGGCCTGGCGGTGCCCCGGCCCGACGGGGGCGTCGAGATCTATGCCGCGGCCACCGACCCGCACACCGACCGGGACCGGCTGGCCGGCTGCCTGGGCCTGACCACCGAGCAGGTCAAGATCTATGTGACGGGTGTGCCGGGCTCGTTGGGCGACCGGGAGGACCAGACGTTCCAGCTGCCGCTGGCGCTGCTGGCGATCCGCACCGGCTGCCCGGTGAAGCTGGCGGCGACCCGCGAGGAGTCGTTCCTGGGGCACGCCCACCGCCACCCGACCCTGCTGCGGTACTGGCACCACGCCGACCGCGAGGGGAAGTTGGTCAAGGTCGAGGCGCAGCTGGTGATGGACGCCGGCGCCTACGCCGACGACTCGGCGGACGCGCTGGCGGCGGCGGTGGCGTTCGCCGCCGGGCCCTATGTGGTGCCCAACGCGGTGATCGACGGCTGGGCGGTGCGCACCAACAACCCGCCGGCCGGCTTCCTGCGCGGCGAGGGCGCGTTGCAGGTGTGCGCGGCCCACGAGGGGCAGATGGACCGGCTGGCCGCCCAACTCGGCATGGACCCGGCCGAGTTGCGGGCCCGCAACGTGTTGGCGACGGGCGACTCGCTGCCCACCGGCCAGACGGTGACCTGCCCGGCGCCGGTCGCCGAACTCCTGGCCGCCGTGCGCGAGGCGCCGCTGCCCTCGCTGCCCAAGGACGGCCCGATCGAGGACTGGCTGCTGCCCGGCGGCCCGGACGGCGCGGGCGACCCGGCGGCGGTGCGGCGCGGCGTCGGCTATGCGCTGGGCATGGTGCACATGCTCGGCGCCGAGGGCACCGACGAGGTGTCCACGGCCACCGTCCGCGTCGAGGGCAGCCAGGCGACCGTGCTGTGCGCGGCCGTCGAGACCGGCCAGGGCTTCGCGACCCTGGCCCGGCAGATCGTTCAGGAGGTGCTGGGCGTCGACGAGGTGGTGGTGGCGCCGGTCGACACCGACCAGCCGCCGGCCGGGCCCGGCGGCCGGGGCCGGCACACCTGGGTCTCCGCCGGCGCGGTGGAACGGGCGGCGCGCATGGTCCGCACCCAGCTGCTCCAGCCGCTGGCCGCCAACTTCGGCATGTCCGCCGAGCTGTTGAGCATCGAGGACGGCCGGATCACCTCCTACGACGGGGTGTTGTCCACGCCGGTCGCGGAGGCGCTGGAGGGCAAGGAGCTGTGGGCCACCGCGCAGTGTCGCCCGCACCCCACCGAGCCGCTGGACGCGGCGGGGCAGGGCGACGCGTTCGTCGGGCTCTCGTTCGCCGCCGTGCGCGCGGTGGTCGACGTGGATGTCGAACTCGGCGCGGTGCGGGTGGTGGAGATGGCCGTCGCGCAGGACGTGGGGCGGGTGCTCAACCCGCGCCAGCTGCGCACCCGGATCGAGGCCGGCGTCGCCCAGGGCGTGGGCGCCGCGCTCACCGAACACCTGCGGGTGGTGCGGGGTGAGGTGCGTCACGCGGACCTCTCGGCGTACCAGCTGCCGACGGCGCTCGACGTGCCGGAGGTGAAGGTGGTGGCGCTGCTGGAGGAACGGGACGTGGTCGCGCCGTTCGGCGCCAAGACGGCCAGCGCGCCGCCGTTGGTGGCCTCGCCGGCGGCGGTGGCGGCGGCGGTGCGGGCGGCGACCGGGCAACCGGTCAACCGGCTGCCGATCAAGCCCCAGTTCGCGGTGGGCGCCACCGGCTGATCCGCGCGGCGCGTTCGTTTCCGGCGTGTGAACGGCTCTCGGCCCAGGCCGCCGGGACCAGGACTTCTGGTCCTTTTATCCATAGGCAGGGGGCGGGTTCGGTCCTTACCGTGGACGCATGAGACCCACCGAGGCCGCCGAGCGCGACACCGATCCGGAAGAACCCGGTCCCACCCGATCATCCGCAGGACCGGGCGGCCCCGCCCGAACCTCCGACGCCGGCCTCCACGACCCGCCCGCCGATCCGGCGGGCGGTGTGCTGTCCGCCCCCTACCGCGCCCTGACGCTGGGCTGCGTGGCGACCGTGCTGCTGATCGCCTTCGAGGCGATGGCGGTGGGCACGGCGATGCCGGCCGCCGCCGAGGCGCTGAACGGGGTCTCGCTCTACGCGTTCGCGTTCTCGGCGTTCTTCACCACCAGCCTGCTGGGCATGTCGATCGCCGGGCAGTGGTGCGACCGCTCGGGGCCGCTGGCCCCGGTGCTGGCCGGGATAGCGACCTTCGCGCTGGGGCTGCTGCTCTCCGGGACCGCCCAGTCGATGTGGGTCTTCGTGGTCGGCCGGGCGCTCCAGGGCGTGGGCGGCGGGCTGGTGATCGTGGCGCTCTACGTCACGGTCCGGCTGGCCTTCCCCGAGCGGCTGCGGCCGGCCGCGCTGGCCGCGTTCTCGGCGTCCTGGGTGGTGCCCTCGATGGTGGGCCCGGTGATCGCCGGCACCATCACCGAACAGCTGGGCTGGCGTTGGGTGTTCCTCGGGATCACGGTGCTGGTGGTGCTGCCGCTGGTGGTGCTGGTGCCGGCGCTGCGGCGGTCGGCCTCGGGGCCGCCGGAGGGCGCGTCGCGGACGCTGGACCGCCGCCGACTGCGGCTCGCGGTCGCCGTGGCGGTGGGCGCGGGGCTGCTCCAGTACGGCGGGCAGGAGTTGCGCTGGGTCTCGCTGCTGCCGGTGGCCGTGGGGGTGGCGCTGCTGGCGCCTTCGGCGGTGAGGCTGCTGCCGGCCGGAACGTTCCGGCTCAGGCGCGGGCTGCCCTCGGTGATCGCGCTGCGCGGGGTGATCTCCGCCGCGTATCTGTCGACGCAGACCTTCCTCCCGCTGCTGCTGGTCACCCAGCGGGACCTCTCCTACACCCAGGCCGGGTTGTCGCTGGCCGCGTCCGGGGCGACCTGGGCGGTCGGCTCCTGGGCGCAGTCCCGCCCGTGGGCCGAGCCGCACCGCCTGCGGCTGGTGCGGCTCGGAACGCTGCTGATCACGCTGGGAGTTGGCACCACGCCGCTGGTCCTGCTCTCCGCGGTGCCGGTGTGGCTGCCGGTGCTGACGCTGGGCGTGGGCGCGTTCGGGATGGGGTTCGTGGTCTCGACGGTCGGGGTGCTGGTGCTGCGCTTCTCCACCCCGAAGGAGGCCGGCGGCAACGTCGCCTCGCTCCAGCTGTGCGACAGCCTCGCCAACGTGGTGATGCTGACCACCGTCGGCTCCCTGTTCGCCGCCCTCGGCGGCGACGCGTCGGCCGCCGCCGGCCACGCGGCGGAGACGGCCGCCGGGACGGCGGTCGGCCCGGGGGCGTTCGTCGCGGTCTACGCGGCGACGCTGTCCGCGGCGCTGCTGAGCATCGTGGTCGGCGGCCGCCTGGGCCCTGCCGGGGGGCGCCCTGCCGGGCGGGCTCGGGGAGACGGCCGGGGGTGATGTCGTCGTACGGGTGCCGGTACGTGGCGTCGCCAACGCGCACGCGGAGTTGCCGACCGCATCACCCGCGCCCGTGGGGGGTTTGGGGGCGCGGGGAACTGCGCGAGCAACTGTCGTGGGCCGGTACTCGACGACGCACCCGCCCCCCAGCGAGGCCCCCCCGGGGGCGCCCCCAGGCGCCTCCCGGGGCCGAGCCCCCGCCTCGCCCAGCGCAGCGTCCCGCGCAGCGGATAGGCTCGGCGGGTCCGACCGCGAACGCCTCGAACCCCGCCCCGGAGACCGTGAGTACCACGCAACCGTCCGCCTCGCCGGCCGCCCACTCCTCCCATCTCTCCCCGGCCTTCCCCGGGCGCGCGCCCTGGGGCACGGCCAGCAAGCTCCGCGCCTGGCAGCAGGGCGCGATGGACGAGTATCTGCGAACCCAGCCACGGGACTTCCTCGCCGTGGCGACGCCGGGCGCAGGCAAGACGACCTTCGCGTTGACGCTCGCCTCCTGGCTGCTGCACCACCACGTCGTCCAGCAGGTCACCGTTGTCGCGCCGACCGAGCACCTCAAGACGCAGTGGGCGGAGGCCGCCGCCCGGATAGGCATCAGGCTCGACCCGGAGTACAGCGCGGGCCCGCTCGGCCGTTCGTTCCACGGGATCGCCGTCACCTACGCCGGCGTCGGCGTTCGCCCGATGCTGCACCGCAACCGCTGCGAGCAGCGGAAGACGCTGGTGATCCTCGACGAGATCCACCACGCCGGCGACTCCCGTTCCTGGGGCGAGGCGTGCCTGGAGGCGTTCGAACCGGCGACGCGGCGGCTGGCGTTGACGGGCACGCCGTTCCGTTCGGACACCAACCCGATCCCGTTCGTCGCCTATGCCGAGGGCGTCGACGGGGTGCGCCGCTCGGTCGCCGACTACACGTACGGCTATGGCAACGCGCTGGCCGACGGCGTGGTGCGGCCGGTGATCTTCCTCTCCTACAGCGGCAACATGCGCTGGCGGACCAAGGCCGGCGACGAGGTGGCGGCGCGGCTCGGGGAGCCGATGACGAAGGACGCGATCTCGCAGGCGTGGCGCACCGCGCTGGACCCGAGGGGCGAGTGGATGCCGGCGGTGCTGCGCGCCGCCGACCAACGGCTGCGGGAGGTCCGCCGGTCCATCCACGACGCGGGCGGGCTGGTCATCGCCACCGACCAGGAGTCGGCCCGCGCCTACGCCAAGCTGCTGCGCGAGATCACCGGCGAGTCACCGACGCTGGTGCTCTCCGACGACGCGGGCGCCTCGGGCCGGATCGAGGAGTTCCGGGCGTCGGACGACAGGTGGATGGTCGCGGTGCGGATGGTGTCCGAGGGCGTGGACGTGCCCCGGCTGGCCGTCGGTGTCTACGCGACGACGATCTCGACGCCGCTGTTCTTCGCCCAGGCCGTGGGGCGTTTCGTCCGTTCCCGGCGGCGTGGCGAGACGGCCTCCGTCTTCCTGCCGACGATTCCCCAGCTGTTGGGCTTCGCGCACGAGCTGGAGCTGGAGCGCGACCATGTGCTCGACAAGCCGAAGGGCAAGGAGGACGAGGACCCGTTCGCCGAGGAGGCCGCGCTGCTGGCCGAGGCCGAGCGGGAACGGGACGAGCCCGGCGAGGAGGAGCAACTCCCGTTCGAGGCGCTGGAGTCGGACGCGGTCTTCGACCGGGTGATGTACGACGGCGCCGAGTTCGGGATGCAGGCGCACCCGGGCAGCGAGGAGGAGCAGGACTACCTCGGCATTCCGGGGCTGTTGGAGCCCGACCAGGTGCAGATGCTGCTCCAGAAGCGCCAGGCCCGACAGATCGCGCACAGCCGCCGGAAGCCGGACGCCGAGGCCGACCTGATCGAACTGCCGGCGGAGCGCCGCCCGGTGGTCACCCACAAGGAGCTGATGGAGCTGCGGCGCGAGCTGAACTCGCTGGTGGGCGCCTATGCCCACCAGTCGGGCAAGCCGCACGGGGTGATCCACACCGAGTTGCGCCGGGCCTGCGGCGGCCCGCCAACGGCCGAGGCGACCGCCGGGCAGTTGGAGCAGCGGATGCGCAAGGTGCGGGAGTGGGCCACCCGGATGCGGTGAGCCCGCTGAGCCCGCTGAGCCCGCTGAGCCCGCTGAGCCCGGTGCGCCGGGGCGGCGTTCGCGGGGCCCGGGTGACCGTGGACGCACGCCCGAAGGACGCCCGACTCGCGCGTCGGGAAGGTGAGTTATGCCGTTTTTTTCGGGCGGAACGGCCGGCCGTCGCTCGGATTCTGGACAGCCTCTTCCGCTGAGCGGTAACTCTGGATACATTTCCGGACACGCGTACACCCCGGGTGGCAGAGCCGCCTCCGGGACGTGCTGCCGGCTTGTGCTACTTGGCAACCGCGACCGTTGGCCCACGCGCGTGCCGCGGCCGGGTCGGGCGACGCGGGCTCGGGGGCGGCGGGCTCACCTGAGAAGGGGGCGTCGTGACCACGGAGACCTCTCAGACGCTCGATCGAGGACTGCGAGTCCTCAAACTCCTGGCAGAAACCGATCACGGGCTGACCGTGACCGAACTGTCCCGTCGACTCGGCGTTAACCGGACGGTCGTCTACCGGTTGATAGCCACCCTGGAACAACACGCCCTGGTGCGCCGCGACGCCGGCGGCCGGGCCAGGGTCGGGATCGGGGTGCTTGGCCTGGGCCGCCAGGTGCATCCCCTGGTGCGGGACGCGGCGCTGCCGGCGCTGCGCTCGCTCGCCGAGGAGCTGGGCGCCACCGCCCATCTGACCGTGGTGGACGGCACGGACGCACTGGCCATCGCCGTGGTGGAGCCGACCTGGACGGACTACCACGTCGCCTACCGCACGGGTTTCCGGCACCCGCTGGAGCGCGGGGCGGCGGGCCGGGCGATCCTCACCCGCCGCTGCAAGGACATCGACAACGAGGACGGATTCGTCGCCACCCACGGGGAGTTGGAGGCCGGGGCCAGCGGGGCGGCGGCGCCGCTGCCGGCGGAGTGCGGGGTCGAGGGCAGCGTCGGCGTGGTGATGCTGAGCGAGACCGTGCCGCCCGAGGTCGGGCCCCGGGTGGTCAAGGCGGCCAGGGAGGTCGCCGACGCGCTGCGCTGAGCCGAGGGCGTCGGCGACGCCGGCGGCTTCGGCCGGGCCACCGGGCCGCCGGCCGGAACGAGGCGCGGGCTGCGTTAGATTCGCTGCCATGCCCGCAGCGCCGGCCGCATCGAAGGCCACCCCCGACTCAGCCGACCCCGCACCGTCCGAGCGCCGCAGGCGTCGGGTGCTCGCTGGCTGCGGCGTGGCGTTCGCCGCGCTGCTCGCGGTGGCCGCGCTGGCGCCGCTGCCGTTCGCGGTGACCGAGCCGGGGATGACGGCAGACGTGCTGGGCGAGCACGACGGCTCCCCGGTGATCCGGATCGAGGGCGCCGAAACCCTGCCCAGCGCGGGCGAGTTGCGGATGACCACCATCAGCGCGACCTCGCCGGAAGCCACCGTGCGGCTGGCCGACGTGATCGGCGGCTACCTCGCCGGCGACCGGGCGGTGCTGCCACGGGAGTCGGTCTACCCGGTGGGCGACTCGCCGCAGGAGATCAGGGACCACAACGAGGAGCAGATGCGCTCCTCCCAGGACGCGGCCGTGGCGGCGGCGTTGGGCTATCTCGGCCGGTCGGACGAGGGCGTCGAGGTGGAGCTGAACCTCTCCGACGTCGGCGGCCCCAGCGCCGGGCTGCTCTTCTCGCTGGGCGTGGTCGCGCTGTTGGACGGCGACGGCTCGGGCGGCGACCTCACCGGCGGCGAGGTGATCGCCGGCACCGGCACCATCGACGCCGAGGGACGGGTCGGCGCGGTCGGCGGCGTGCCGCTGAAGACCCACGCGGCCAGGAACGACGGCGCGACCGTGTTCCTGGTGCCGCGCGACGAGTGCTCGGCGGCCGAGGGGAACGCCCCGGACGGCCTGCGGCTGGTGCCCGTCGAGACCCTGGAGGGCGCGGTGGACAGCCTGCGCGCGCTGGCCTCGGGCGACGAGGGCGCGGTGCCCTCCTGTTGAGCGGCGAGCCCGGAAAGCCCGACCCGTGAGACGGAAACCGCCCCCGCGAGTGCAGGTCGCGGGGGCGGTTGTGGGGGGTGGTGTAGTTACAGATTCCCCCGCCGCGCCTGTTCACGCTCGATTGCCTCGAAGAGAGCTTTGAAGTTCCCTTTTCCGAATCCCATCGACCCGTGCCGTTCGATCAACTCGAAGAAGACCGTCGGCCGATCCTGTACCGGCTTGGTGAAGATCTGCAACAGATAGCCGTCCTCGTCCCGGTCGGCCAGCACCCGGTGTTCGCGCAGCGTCTCCACCGGCACCCGGGTCTCGCCCACCCAGGAGCCCAGCTCGTCGTAGTACGAGTCGGGAACGCCCAGGAACTCCACGCCCGCCTCGCGCATCGCGGCGACGGTGGCGACGATGTCGTTGGTGGCCAGCGCGATGTGCTGGACGCCGGGGCCGCCGTAGAACTCCAGGTACTCGTCGATCTGTGACTTCTTCCGGCCCGGCGCCGGCTCGTTGATCGGGAACTTCACCTTCCGCGAGCCGTCGGCCACCACCTTGGACATCAATGCCGAGTACTCGGTGGCGATGTCGTCGCCGACGAACTCCTTCATGTTGGTGAAGCCCATCACCCGCTGGTAGAACTCCACCCACTCGTTCATCCGGCCCAGTTCGACATTGCCCACGCAGTGGTCGACCGCCTGGAAGAAGCGCCGCTCGGGGCGGGCGACCAGCGGGCTCGCCGGGACGTAGCCGGGCAGGTAGGGGCCCTTGTAGTCGCCGCGTTCCACCAGGGTGTGGCGGGTCTCGCCATAGGTGGCGACGGCGGCGAGCACCACGGTGCCGTTCTCGTCGGAGAACTCCTCCGGTTCCGCGAGCGGCCGGGCGCCCTGGGCGGTCGCGTGCGCGAACGCGGCCCTGGCGTCCGGCACCTCGATCGCCAGGTCGACCACGCCGTCGCCGTGCTCGGCGACATGCCGCGCCAGCCGGTGGCCCTCCTCGCTCTCCGGCCTGATCACCGAGGTCAGAACGAACCTCGCCCCGCCCGACTCCAGGACGTAGGAGGCGAGTTCGGGGCTGCCGTGCTCGGGGCCCCGGTAGGCGACGAGGGTCATCCCGAACGCCGTGGAGTAGTAGTGCGCCGCCTGTTTGGCGTTGCCCACCGCGAAGACCACCGCGTCCATGCCCCGCACGGGGAACGGGTCGTGTCCGTGGGTCTCGTTGCTTGTGTGCGCAGTCATGCTCGAAGGGTGCGCCCGTCTTGCACTCTGTGCAATAGTTGGCGCTTTCTCTGGGCATGTTGTGCAGTGCGCCCCGGGGTTCGGGGGACGTTCCGTACAGGATGCCCAGGGCCGGCGGGGCCGTGGTGCGGGAGGGGCTCGACGGGAGTGAATCGGGAGATGGCGATCGACGCGTTGGACGCCCGGCTGATCGAGCTGTTGGCGCGCGAGCCGCGCATCGGCGTGCTGGAGGCCAGCCGGCGGCTCGGGGTCGCGCGCGGCACCGCGCAGGCGCGCCTGGAGAAGCTGCGCGCCCGGGGCGTGATCAGGGGCTTCGGGCCCGAGATCGACCCGGCCGCGATCGGCTTCCCGGTCACCGCCTTCGCCACCCTGGAGATCACCCAGGGCGTGGGCGAACGGGTCCGCCGCCACCTCAGCCGGGTCCCCGAGGTGCTGGAACTCCACACCATCACCGGCCAGGGCGACCTGCTGTGCCGGCTGGTGGCCCGCTCCAACGAGGACCTCCAGCGGGTGATCGACCAGGTCGTCGGCTTCCCCGGCATCGTCCGTTCCTCGACCGTGATCGCGCTCTCCCACCCGGTGCCGCTGCGGATGCTCCCGCTGGTGCGGCACGCGGTGGCGGGCTCGGCCGGCTCGTCCGGCTCAGTCGGTGGGGTCGTCGCCGACGGTGAGGTCGGGGGAGTCGCCGCCCCGCTCGGGGAGGTCGACGCCGGGGTCGGCCAGCCCGCCGAGGTCGGCGAGGTCGCCGAGCGGAACGAGGTCACGCCGGCCGGGGACGAGGTCGCCGGCGGCGCGCCGCCCCGGGTCGGGGAGCCCGAGCAGGTCGGTGAGGTCGGCCAGGTCGGTGAGGTCGGTGAGCCGCGCCGGGTCCGCCGGCCTCGACGGTAGCTCCGAGCCGCCCTCGGGCTCGGCGGCCCGCTCGTGCGGCACCTCGGGCTCGGGGCACTCGGCGAACTCGGGGCGCTCGGCGAACTCGGGGCGCTCCGCGAAGGGGGCCCTCAGCAGGGCCGCCAACTCCGCGTCCAGGTCGCAGTCCCGCCCCTCCCGCCCCGGCGGAACCACCCGCATGGTGCGTTCCAGCCACGCCGCGACGGTGTGCGCGGGAATCCTCAGCAGCGCGTCGCCGTCGGGCGAGCGCAACGACAGACAGATCCTCGTTCCCCACGGCTGGTACTCCTCGGGCACCTCGGGCCACACCCGCACGTCCCCCTGCCCCGACGGCCGGAAGACGCCCTCGACCAGCAACTCCCTGGCGAAGGTCCAGTGCACGGGCGAGTCCGAGCCGATGTGGAAGGTGATGTGCACGGCGAAGGGGTCGTCCGAGCGGTAGGTGAGCCGGGCGGGGACGGGGATGCTGCGGTCGGCGGAGAGCACCAGCTGGACGTCCAGCTCCCGCTCGATGATGGTCTGCATGGTCAAGACCCCCTTGTTCTCGGGTTGTTCCAGGTCCGTTCCTTCGGGCCGCCGAGGGCGCCGCGCGGCGACCGGTCGGCGCCGCTGCCGGAGAAGAGGGGAACGGGCGGCGACTCTTACGCGGGTTCGCCGGACTTTTTCTCCGTCGTCCCCGCGCGGGGGAGGCGTCGGGGGCGTCAACGGGCCAGCGAACGGCGGGAGTCGGGCTCTGGCGCGGGCAGTTGGGGTGCCTCGGTTCCCCGGTCGCCACGGCTGTTGGTTAGGGTCCGTGGTACGACAGACTGATGGGGGATACCGCCGTTCGCGCGGCGACGTAGCATCGTATCCCGCAGCGACCATCAGCACGATGCACGGACGAGGAGATTCGGCCCGCCTATGAGCCTCCCACCCGCAGGAAACGCCAGCGGCGGCCCGGGGCCCAACTGGTATCCCGACCCGTCCATTCCGGGCTACATCCGGTACTGGGACGGCCAGACCTGGGTCGCCGGCAGCAGCCGGCCCGAGCCCAGGGAAGGCGAGCCCCTGCCCGCGCCTCCGGCGGCGGGCGCCTCCTCGGGCCCGCCCGCGCAGGGTGACCAGAACGCCAGGGGAGCGCTGCCCGTCCGGCAGAACCGCGCCGAGATCGCCGCCAGTCGCGACCAGCACGTGGGCGGGGGCCGGCCGGACGAGGACGTGAGCACCTCACCGGTGGCCGCCGCAGGGCGCGTTGACCCCAGGGGCCAGTTCGTGCGGACCCCGTCCGAGGGTTCGGAGCCGCCGCCGGCCGTGCCCCAGCAGTCGGGCGGTCGGCCGAAGGACAAGCCGGAGAGCCGCAACGAGCAGACCTTCGGCCTGCGCCAGGCGGACCTTCCCCAGCAGCGGCCCCCGGCGGCCTCCTCGGGCGGTCCGGCCGGTGCGCCGGCCGGTGGCCCTCCGGGCCTCGGCCTGCCGGGTGCGCCCAACGCGGCGGCGCCGTCCGCCGGTTCGGGTGGGTCTTCGACCCCGCCGGCTTCCGGTGCGCAGCAGCAGCCGCCGGCCTCGGGCGGTCCGGCGGCCTCCTCGGGCGGTC
>NZ_RFFJ01000181.1 GCF_003696235.1 Streptomyces triticirhizae | reverse complement strand
TCTCCGACGAACACCCCCGGACCCGGCGACACCACCCCCCAGGTCATGCCTTCGACAGGGGGCAACAAGTCATACCGGGCCCAGAGGCCAGCGGCCCCATTGCAGGACCACGAAAAACATAACGGGGCGTTGGATGGCGACGCCGGCGGGGGGACGTGGGGGAAGCGCGCATCGTTCGCCAATCGCTGGGGCACCCCGGGCGGGCCCGTCCGCGTCGGCGGGCGGGACCGGGCGCCGCGCGCGGGGAGTTGACCGTCCATCGGCGGCTCGCGAGGCCGCGACCGCGCGGCCCTCAGGCCGTGGGCTCCCGGGGAGCCAGGCGGTAGGAGACCGCGCCGAAGCGGACCTGGTCGCCGGCGCGGACGGGGACGGTGTCGGCGACCCGACGGCCGTTGACCCAGGTGCCGTTGGCCGAGCCGAGGTCGCGCAGGGTCCAGCCGGTGGCCGTGCCGCGCAGCTGGGCGTGGTAGCGGGAGACGCTCGCGTCGTTGAGGCGCAGCCCCGACCCCGCCGCGCGGCCTATCGCGAGCGGCTTGGGTCCCGGCGCGGGCAGCACCAGTTGGGGCAGCCGCTCGGCGCGCCAGGCGAGGCGGAGCCGGTGGTGGAAGGCCGAGAGCCGGGTGACCGACTCCAGCAACCACCCCTTGTGGGGCGGCGGCGGGACCTCCCGGTGCGGCAGGTCCTCGACCAGCTCGGCCAGTTCGTCGGGGTGCCGGGCCGCCATGATCAACTCGATGCGCCGGAGCAGCGTGTCGGGGGAGATGCGTCCCTCGGCCATCCCCTCCTTGAGCACGTCCAGGGCCCGCTCGCGGTCCGCGTCGGAGACGCGCGGTCGCTGGGCCTCGGAGTCGGGCGTGGTCATGTTCGGGATTCTCGGGGACGCCCGGCCCGGCTGTCCAGATTCGCCCCGAGTGGGCTAGGGTGCGGTTGACGCCAGGGAGTTCGGCCCCGTGGGCCGCCCGAAGAGGAAGGAGGCGTTGACGATGATCCGCACACCCGTAGTTCGCGTCCCGCGCCTCCGCCCGGCTGTCCTCGGGCGTCACAGCGACTGAGGCGAGCGCGGGGCGTTCCTTCCGAAGGGAACCCCGTGACCGACCTGGTCATTCGTCCGCTCGCCGAGGGCGAGCCCGGCGAGCTGTTCCGCTCGCTCTCCGTCGCGCTGCCCGACGACAACCTCGTGGGCCGGTCCATCCTTCCCCCGCCCAGGAACACCTTCGAACTCCTCTCCGCCGGCGGCGAGTACCGCCCCGACTGGAGCTGGCTGGCGCTGCGCGACGGCGCGGTGGTGGCCCGGGCCGCGTACTGGGGCGGGCCGTCCGACCCACAGCCCAAGCTCCTGGAGTACTTCGACTTCCTCGACCACGCCGACGGCGTGGCGCTGCTGCGCGCCGCGCCCTGGGGCGCGGAGTACGAGCTGCTGCTGCCCCCGGGCTGGCGCGAGGACCCGGCCGCGTTCCGGGCCGCCGAGCGCCGGATGGCGGCGGCCGAGGAGGCCGGCTACCGCCGGCTGACGGAGCGCTTCCACTACACCTGGACGCCCGAACGCGGCCTGCCCGAGCGGCCCGGCCGGCTCACGTTCCGCCCGGAGCCGGACGACGACACCGTGCTGGACGTGCTGGCCCGGGTGCACAGCGAGACCGGGGACCACCACGCGCTGCGCGCCATCGAGGAGCAGGGCGGCCCCGAGGCGGCGGCGCGCCAGGAGCTGGAGTTCATCAACTGGTGTCCCTCGCCCCGCGAGTGGCTGCGCCTGGCGTACACGCCCGAGGGCGAGTTGGTGGGCATCCAGGTTCCGGCGCACAACCCGGGCGGGGCCTGTGTCGGCTTCGTCGGCGTGGTGCCCGAGCAGCGGGGCCACTTCTACGGCTACGACCTGCTGGCCGAGTGCACCCACATGTTGGTGGCCGAGGGCGCCGAACGGATCGGCGCCTCCACGGACGTGGGCAACGTCGGCATGGCCGCCTCCTTCGCCCGGGCCGGTTATCCGATCAGCCAGCACCGCTACTGCCTGGTCCGGGACTGAAGGCCCCGCCTCCCCCGGCGGGGGGTCTGGCCTGAGCGGGGCGTGGCGCCCAGCATGGACCCATGTTGTTCGAGGTCTGGGCGCCACGAGCCCGTGAGGTCACGCTCCAGCTGAACGGCCGGCCGCTGCCGATGCGGCCGGCCCCCGGCGGCGAGGGGTGGTGGGAGGCGGAGGCGGACGCCGAGCCGGGGGCGCGGTACGGCTTCGCGCTGGACGGCGGGGAGGTGCTGCCCGACCCGCGCGGGCGCGCGCTCCCGGACGGGCCGGACGGGCTGAGCGCCGTCGTCGATCCCTCGCGGTTTCCCTGGCGGCACTCCTGGCGGGGCCGCGAGCTGGCGGGCGCGGTCATCTACGAGCTGCACGTCGGCACGTTCACCGAGGCCGGGACCTTCGACGCGGCGGCCCAACACCTGCCGCACCTCGCGGAGTTGGGGATCACCCATGTGCAGCTGATGCCGGTCAGCCCGTTCCCCGGGCGGCACGGCTGGGGCTACGACGGGGTGGCACCGTGGGCGGTGCACGAGCCCTACGGCGGGCCCGAGGGCCTGGCGCGGTTCGTGGACGCGGCGCACGAGCACGGTCTCGGCGTGGTGCTGGACGTGGTGCACAACCACCTGGGGCCCTCGGGCAACCGACTGCCCGCGTTCGGCCCCTACTTCACCGAGCGGCACCACACGCCCTGGGGCGCCGCGGTCAACCTGGACGGCCCCGAATCCGACCAGGTGCGCGCCTACTTCGTGGGCAGCGCGCTGGCGTTCCTGCGGGACTACCGGCTCGACGGGCTGCGGCTGGACGCGGTGCACGCGCTGGCCGACGACCGCGCCGAGCATGTGCTGGCCGAACTGTCGACGGCCGTGGACGCGTTGGCGGAGGCGGAGCGGCGGCCGATGTTCCTGATCGCGGAGTCGGACCGCAACGACCCGCGCACGGTCGCGCCGCGCGAGAACCACGGCCACGGCCTGCACGCCCAGTGGAACGACGACTTCCACCACGCGTTGCACTGCGCCGTCACCGCAGAGTCCCAGGGCTACTACGGTGACTTCGCCCGCGCCCCGATCGCGGCCCTGGCCAAGGCGTTGACCTGTGGCTTCTTCCATGACGGCGGATACTCGTCGTTCCGGGGGCGGCGGCACGGCCGGCCGTTGGACCGCTCGACGGTGCGGGCCCACCAGCTGGTGGGCTACGCGCAGACCCACGACCAGGTGGGGAACCGGGCGTTGGGCGACCGGCTGGCGGCGCTGTTGGGGCCGGCCAGGTTGGCGCCGGTGGCGGCGCTGGTGCTGTGCGGCCCATTCACGCCGATGCTGTTCATGGGCGAGGAGTGGGGCGCGACCACGCCCTGGCAGTACTTCACCGACCACCAGGACCCGGCGCTGGCGGCGGCGGTGCGGGACGGCCGGCGGCGGGAGTTCGCCACCCACGGCTGGACGGCGGCCGAGGTGCCCGACCCACAGGAGCGGGCGACCCGGGACCGTTCCTGCCTGGACTGGAACGAGCCGGTCAGGGAGCCGGCGAAGGCGGCGCTGCTGGAGTGGCACCGGAGGCTGATCGCGATCCGGCACCGCCATCTCCCGCCCGACCTGCGGCTGGACGCGGTGCGCTGCGACTTCGACGAGACGGCGCGGTGGCTGGTGCTGCACAACGGGCCGCTGACGGTCGCGGCCAACCTGGCGTCCGAGCCGGGGTTGCTGCCGCTGGGCCCCGGCCCGTTCGCGACGCTCGCGGCCAGCCACACCGAGGAGCGTCCTGACCCGCCGGACGGCTCGCTGTCGCTGCCGCCGCACGCGGCCCAGGTGCTGCTGCGGACCTGAACGCGGCGCGCCGCGCCGCCGGGTCCCTCAGCCGTCCGTCGCCAGGCGGACGGCGAGGCCGATCAGGACGACGCCGGAGACCTGTTCGAGCCGGCGCCGGACGGTGGGGCGGGCCAGGAGGGTCCGCATCCGGTCGACGCCCCAGACGTAGGTGGCGTAGTAGCCGACCTCGAAGACCGCCCAGATCGCGGCGAGCAGCACCATGGTCGGCAGGTGGGGGGCGCCGGCCGGGACGAACTGCGGCAGGAAGGCCATGGCGAAGATCCCGGCCTTGGGGTTGGCGAGGTTGAGCAGCAGTCCGGTGCGGTAGTAGTGGGCCGGGGAGCCGGGCTCGGCGTCGGGCCGCTCGGCGGTCAGCGACTCGCCGCCGCCGCGCCGCGCGGCGCGCAGCGTCTGGACGCCGAAGACGACCAGGACCACGGCGCCGCCCAGCCGCAGCACGTCGTAGGCGGCCTCGGAGGCGTCCAGCAGCGCGGTCAGCCCGAACGCGGCGGCCAGGCCCCAGATGAAGACGCCGCTCTCGTTCCCGAGCACCGTGAGGAATCCGGCCCTGCGGTCGCGCAGCGAGTTACGGATGATCAGAACGGTGCCGGGCCCCGGCGAGGCCGCGATCAGCAGGCACGCGAGGAGGAAGGCCGGAAGGTGACTCCACATGGGCCTCATCCTGCTCCCGTGTCACGGACCACGGCCATGCGTTTTCCGTACGCTGGCAGCTGGTTCGATTCTGGGAGGCAACGGTGCCCGAGCACACGGGTAGGGCCAACGGGGTGCTGGTGGTGGGCACTTCGGGCGTCGACACCATCGTCCGCGTCGAGCGGCTGGCGGTGCCGGAGGGCGATCTGGCGCATGTCGAGCCGATCCGCGACTATGTGGCGCACTCCGGCACCGGCTGGGCGCTGGGCTTCCACGCGCTGGGGCGGCCGACCAGCTATCTGACGTATCTCGGCGACGACGCCCAGGGCCGGCTGGTCGGTGAGCGGTTCCGCGCGGCGGGGCTGCGGTTCGAGGCGCTGCCGGCGCCGCACGGCACCTCGCGGAGCGTCAACCTGGTGGACGCCGAGGGGCGGCGGTTCTCGTTCTATGACGGCCGGCTGCCGTGGGAGCTGCGGCTGCCGGCGGATGTGGTGCTGCCGCATCTGGAGCGGGCGGCCCATGTGCACGTGGGGCCGGCCGGGTTCACCCGCGACCTGCTGGGGGAGCTGGCCGACCGGCCGGTGACCACCTCGACCGACGTGCACGCCTGGGACGGGCGGGACGCCGCGATGGCGCCGTGGGCGCTGGGCGTGGACTACTTCTTCATGAGCGCGGCCCACCTCGGCGACCGGGTCGCCGAGGTGCTGGAGTCGGTCGTGGAGCGGGGCAGGGCGCGGGTCGCGGTCGCCACGGACGGCGCGCGCGGCTGCCATGTGCTGGCCCGGCCCGAGGCCGGCGGCGACGGGCGGGTGCGGCACTTCCCCGCCGTGACGCCGCCCCGCGCCGTGGTGGACAGCAACGGCGCGGGCGACGCCTTCGCGACCGCGTTCCTGCACGCGCACCTGGACGGGGCGCCGCTGGAGCGCTGCGTGCTGGCCGGCGCGGTCTCCGGGGCGTTCGCCGCCACCCACCACGGCACGCACGAACGGCACATCAGCGTCGCCGAGTTGGCGGCGGCGACGGCGGAGATCACCGGCGAGGGCGGCGTTACTCGGCCGGGTCCAGCCGGATGGCGATGGAGTTGATGCAGTACCGCAGGTCGGTGGGGGTGCCGTAGCCCTCGCCCGCGAAGACATGGCCCAGGTGCGAGCCGCAGGTGCGGCAGAGCACCTCGGTGCGGGGCCGGCCCGGCAGCGAGTCGTCCGGGCGGGTCTCCACCGCATCGCTGTCCGCCGGGTCGAAGAACGAGGGCCAGCCGCAGTGCGACTCGAACTTCGTGTCCGAGCGGAACAGCTCGGCGCCGCAGGCCCGGCAGTGGTAGACGCCCTCGGTCTTGGTGTCGGTGTACTCGCCGGTGAACGCCGGCTCGGTGCCGGCCTGCCGCAGCACCCGGTACTCCTCGTCGGACAGCTGCGCGCGCCACTCGTCGTCGGACTTCTCGACCTTGTAGGCCATGGTGTCTCCTTCGGGTCTTCTCGGTGGGGGCCGGGTGTCGCGTCCGGCCGCGTCAGGCGGCGAGCCGCGCCAGGATGAGCGGGCCCAGCTCGGTGACGTCGCCCGCGCCCATGGTGAGAACCAGGTCGCCCCGCCCGGCGATTCCCGCGACCGCGTCGGGGACGGCGTTCCTCGTGGGCACGGCCGTGACCTCGGCGCCGTGCCGGCGGGCCGCGTCCACGATCAGCCGGCTGGTCACGCCGGGGATCGGGTCCTCCCTGGCGGGATAGATCTCCAGCACCAGGCTGGCGTCGGCCAGGGCCAGGGCCCGGCCCATCTCCGCGCCCAACTCCTGGGTGCGGCTGAAGAGATGGGGCTGGAAGACGACCAGCACCCGGCCCTCCCCCGCGCCGTCCCTGATCGCCTCCAGGTCGGCGGCCATCTCGGTGGGGTGGTGGGCGTAGGAGTCGATCACCCGCACCCCGCCGGCCTCGCCCTTGAACTGGAGGCGCCGGCGGACCCCCGTGTAGCTGGCGAGCGCGCCGGCCAACTCGGCGGCCGGCACCCCGGCAGCGACGCCGGCGGCCAGCGCGGCGACCGCGTTGTGCGCGTAGTGCCGGCCGGGGACCGACACCTCGAACGTGAGCTTCTCGCCGCCGAGTTCGACGGTGACCTCGCTGGTCAGGCCCTTCGGCCGGAGCCCGGTCACCCGCACGTCGGCGTCGGCCGCCTCTCCGTAGGTGACCACGGTCAGCTCGGGGCGCCCGGCCAGGCGCGCGGTGAGCTTGCGCGCGCCCTCCTGGTCCGCGTTGATCACCAACGTGCCGCCGGGCCTGATCCCGGAGACGAAGGTCTCGAAGGAGTCGTAGATCTCGTCCATCGAGGCGTAGTTGGCGTGGTGGTCCAGCTCCACGTTGAGGATGACCGCCACCTCGGGGCGGAAGTGGTGGAAGCTGCGGTCGCTCTCGTCGGCCTCGACCACGAAGAGGTCGCCGGTGCCCTGCGCCGCGTTGGAGCCGGGCACGTCCAGGTCGCCGCCGATGGCGTAGGACGGCGACAGGCCCAGGGTGGTCAGGCCGACGGCCAGCATCGAGGTGGTGGTGGTCTTGCCGTGGGTGCCGGCGACGGCGATGGAGCGGGTGCCGACCAGCAGCGCGGCCAGCGCCTCGGCCCGGTGGATCACGGGCAGCGCGCGGCGGGCGGCCTCGACCAGTTCGGGGTTGTCCCGCCGGATGGCGCTGGAGACGACCACGCAGGTGGCGTCGTCCGCGAGGTGCTCGGCGCGGTGGCCGACGTGCGCGGTGACGCCCAGCTCGGTGAGGGCGGCGGTGGTCTCCGAGGCGCGGGAGTCGCTGCCGGCGACGGCGGCGCCGCGCCCGGCCAGCAACTTGGCGATGCCCGACATGCCGGCACCGCCGATGCCGATGAAGTGCGGTCGTTCCATCCCGGGTGGGATCGCCGTGGTCATCGTCCGTCTCCCTGCTCGACGCGGTAGCCCGCCGATTGTCGCACCCGCCGGGCAGCGGGCCGCGCAGGGCCGGCGACGCTCCTCGGTGTCGCCCACGCCGCGCCGGCTACTCGGTGTGGGCGAAGAGCCGCAGCACGGGAACGCCGACCCGGTGCCGGGCGCGGGAGGCCCAGTCGCGGTGGAACAGCTCCTCGACGTAGTGCGGCGCGGTGAGCACCACCACCTCGTCGGCGCCGGTCTCCGCGACCACGGAGGCCAGCACGTCCAACGGGTGCTCGGAGACCAGTTGGCCGACCGCCTCGGCGCCGGCGGCGCGCAGCGCGTCCAGCGAGTGGTCGAGCCCGCGCGCCGCCGGCGGCACCGCCTCCTCGCCCTCCGGCTCGTCCGGCTCCCGCACGGCGTCCCCGAACTCGCCCAGCGCCACGTCGTCCAACGCCCGCAGCAGCTGGTCCTGGTCGCCGCGCGGCTGCATCAGCACCACGAAGGACTGCTCCTCGTCGCCGTGCAGGGTGGTGACCAGCTCGGTGTCGGTGGGCACCAGGGGTTTCTCGATCATGAGGACAGTCGTGATCACGCTCTGCGCCCTTCGTCGGCCGGTCCGCGCTCCCCGTCGTGGCGAAACACCGTGGTTGACACGGCGTCGCGTCCCTTCAGTCTGCCCACACCAGGATATGCGGAACGTTACATTCCGCAGATTGTCAGACCCTTCGGCCGAAACTCCAACACACCCCCGCACCGGGTGCCTCGACTGGACCCTTCTCAGGGAGCGGGAGGCGCGGCGGAGCGGTAGCGGTGGAAGAGGAAACCGTCCTCCTCCAGCAGGTCGGTGAGCTGGAACGCGTGGGGCTCGGGCAGTTCGGGCCCGGTCGCGATCCTGGGCGCCGCGCCGAGCGCGAGCCGGGGTGCGACCGTCAGACACAGCTCGTCCAGCGCCCGCGCGCCGGCGAACGCGCCCAGCAGCCTGGGGCCGCCCTCGGCCAGCAGCCGGGTGAGGCCACGGGCGGCCAGCTCGGCCCTGATCCGGTGCGGCTCGGCCGTGGTGCCCTCGCCGGCGAGGACCACCTCGACCCCGGCCTCGGCCGCCGCCGCCAGCCGCGCCGGCGGGGCGCCGGCGCCGGTGACCACCAGCGTCGGCACGCTGGGCGCGGCGAACAGCGGCAGCGAGAAGTCCAGGTCGAGACGGGAGCTGACGACGGCGATGGCGGCGGCCGGCGCCTGCCCGGCGGCGGCCCGCCGTTCGGCGAACTCGGCGCGCACACGCGCCGGCCGGTAGCCCTCGCGGCGCACCGTCTCCGCGCCCACCACCACCGCGTCGGCCAGCGCCCGCAGCACCCCGAAGACGCGCATGTCGGCCGGCCCGGAGAGCGGCCGCGAGCGGTGGTCGTGATGGGCGGCGCCGTCCAACGAGGCGACCATGTTGGCCCGCAGCCAGCAGCCGTCGGCCGCGACCGGCTCGGGGTAGGCGTAGTCCTCGGCCAGCTCGGCCAGTCCTGGCGGGACCGGCCCAGGCGAGGCCGCTTCGGCGACGGGGCGCGCGGGGGCGGGCACGGGGTACAGGCGGCGCATGGGGCGCAGTCTGGCACAGCGGCCCGAACCGGCCGGTACCACCCGTCTGGCGTAGAATCGAAGACCGTGTCCACCCCCAGCGCGCCCCAGTCCACCGGCCCGGAGGGCGAGCCGCCGGCGCTCAGCGCCCGCTCGCCCCAGGTGCCGGCCGAGCGGCTGGTGGCGGAGCTGGTGCCGCCGCCGCGCTTCGACGCGGTCCGCTTCGACACCTATGT
Source organism: Streptomyces triticirhizae (assembly GCF_003696235.1). GTDB lineage: Bacteria > Actinomycetota > Actinomycetes > Streptomycetales > Streptomycetaceae > Streptomyces > Streptomyces triticirhizae. The sequence continues at coordinate 3,368 of NZ_RFFJ01000181.1, read as the reverse complement.
CCCCGACCCGGCCCAGCCGAGCCAGCGCGCCGCCGTCAAGGCGCTGGAGGACTTCGCCGCCACCCTCGACGGCGGCGGCAAGGGCGGCGGGCGGCGCGGGCTGCTGCGCGCGTTCTCCCGCAGGAGCGAGGCGAGCGGGCCGCGCGGGGTCTATCTGGACGGCGGCTTCGGCGTGGGCAAGACCCATCTGCTGGCCTCGCTGTGGCACGCGGCCCCGGCGCCGCCCCAGCGGAAGGCGTTCGGCACGTTCGTCGAGCTGACCAACCTGGTCGGCGCGCTCGGCTTCCAGCAGACGGTGCGCACCCTCGCCGGCCATCAGCTGCTGTGCATCGACGAGTTCGAGCTGGACGACCCGGGCGACACGGTGCTGATCTCCTCGCTGCTGGCCAGGCTGGTCGAGGAGGGCGTGGCGCTGGCCGCCACCTCCAACACGCTGCCGGGGAAGCTGGGCGAGGGCCGGTTCGCCGCCGCCGACTTCCTGCGGGAGATCCAGGGCCTGGCCGCGCACTTCCGCCCGCTGCGGGTGGACGGCGAGGACTACCGCCACCGGGGCCTGCCCGAGGCGCCGCCGCCGAGGCCGACCGAGGAGGTGGTCGCGGCGGCCCGGGCCACCGAGGGCGCGACCCTCGACGACTTCGGCGCCCTGCTCGACCACCTGTCCCGCGTCCACCCCAGCCGTTACGGGGCGCTCTGCGACGGCGTGGGCCTGGTCTGCCTGACGGACGTGCGTCCGGTGCCCGACCAGACGACGGCGCTGCGGCTGGTGGTGCTCGCCGACCGGCTCTACGACCGGGAGATCCCGGTGCTGGCCTCGGGCGCGCCGTTCGACCGCCTCTTCAGCGAGGAGATGCGGCGCGGCGGCTACCGCAAGAAGTACTTCCGCGCCGTCTCCCGGCTGACCGCGCTGGCCAGGGACGCGGGCACGGCCCCCTGACCGGCCGCTGACCGACCCCTGACGCTCACCGTCCGATCGTTCGTTCCGGGCATTCGGGCGTGAAAGCTCAGATCCGGCTCAGAACCAGCTCAGAAGTACCTCAAATCCTCCCCGATGCCCGATTGTTGGGCGCCGGCGGGGGGATGGTGGTGACAGGGACGACCGGCGGGGGCCGGTCGACGACGGGGGCACGGGGGAACACGGGGAGGTGCCGTGGGGAACACGGAGCGACTGGGCCTGGGGATCGGCTGGCGGCCCGAGCTGGCCGACGTCATCGAGGGCCTGCCGGGGATCGACTGGGTCGAGGTGGTCGCGGAGAACGTCTGCGCCGACCACCCGCCCGACGCCCTGGAACGACTGCGGGCGCGGGGCACCACGGTGGTCCCACACGGCGTCGGCCTGGGCCTGGGCGGCGCGGCGCGGCCCTCGCCGGCGCGGCTGGTGGATCTGGCCTCGGTCGCGGAGGCGCTGGGCTCGCCGCTGGTCACCGAGCACATCGCGTTCGTCAGGTCCGGCGGAGGGCTGACCGGTACGCCCGCGATCGAGGCCGGCCACCTGCTGCCCGTGCCACGCACCAGGGACGCCCTCGACGTGCTCTGCGCCAACGTCAGGATCGCCCAGGACGCGCTGCCCGTGCCGCTGGCGCTGGAGAACATCGCGACGCTCTTCTCCTGGCCCGACGAGGAGTTGACGGAGGCCCAGTTCCTGGGCGAGCTGGTGGAACGCACCGGGGTGCGGCTGCTGATCGACGTGGCCAACCTGCACACCAACCACGTCAACCGGGGCGAGGACCCGGCCGAGGCGCTGGCGGCGCTGCCGCTGGAGGCGCTGGCCTACGTCCATGTCGCCGGCGGCGTGGAACGGGACGGGCTCTGGCACGACAGTCACGCCCACCCCGTTCCGCCCCGGGTGTTGGAGGTGCTGGGCGAGCTGTGCGCGCGGGCCGTCCCGCCGGGCGTGATGCTGGAGCGGGACGCCGACTTCCCCTCGCGCGGTGAGCTGGCCGGCGAGCTGGCCGCCATCCGCGCGGTGGTCGAGCGGGAGCGGGTGCGCCATGGCTGACGCTCCGTATGTCGCGCCGGGCGGCGAGCCGGCCGGGCTGGTGGCGGCCCGGCGCCGGCTGGCCACCGCGCAGGACGCGTTGCTGTCCTCGCTGGTGGCCGGCGCGCCGCGGCCGCCAGGGTTCGACGGCGACCGACTGGCCGCCCAGCGGCGGGCGTTGGTCGCCAAGCGCGCGGGCGTGCTGGCGAAGGTGGCGCCCGAGCTGCCGGAGATCCTGGGCGAGGACTACCCGCGCGCGGTCCGCGCCTACGCGGCGCGGCACCCGCTGACCGGCGGCTACCGCCGGGACGCGGTCGCGCTGGCCCGCCATCTCCTAGGCCGCGCGCCGGACCGGGGTCCTGGCCCCGAACGGGGCCCCGAACCCGGCCCCGAGCTCAGCCCGAACGTCCGCCGGCGGCTGGCCCGTTGGCTGGACGAGCGGGAACCGCCCCGCCCCGGCCCCCTGCGCCGGGCGGTCAGGGGCATCAGGCCGCGCGGGCGGCGGGAGGAGAGGTGAGCGGGATGTGGCTCGCACTGTCGACAGGCCCGGGGCTGCTGGCCCTTGCGATCCTCGTCTGGGCCGGGTCCCTGCGGTCCCGTGCCCTGCCGAGCACGCCGGCCCTGGCGAAGCTCGGCGTCGGCACCGTCGCCGAGGCCGCGTTCCTGGCCGGCGGCCCGGAGCGGGTCGCGGACACGGTCCTCGTCGCCCTGTGGGAGAAGGAACGCGTCACCATCGAGGACCGCTGGGTGCGGGTGGTGCGGCCGGTCGCCGACGACCCACTGGAACGGGCGGCCCTCGGCGTCCTCGGTGAGGAGTGGGGCGCCCCACTGGACCGGGTGCGCGCGGAGCTGATCGGCTCCCCGCTGGTGCGGGACATCGGGGAGGGCCTGGCCTCCCGTGGGCTGACCTATCTGCCGAGGCAACGCCGCGCCTGGGGGCGTGCCATCGTGCTCTGCCGGCTGATCGCCGGCTTCGCCCTGCTCAGCGCGCCGTTCTCGTTGGTGGCGCTCAGCCTCGGCGAGCCGGCGCGGACGGTCTGGACGCTGCTGGGGCCCGCGCTGGGCCTGGTGGCGCTGATCGGCTCCTTCGTCCTCGCGCCGCCGTCCTCCTCGTTGCCGCCGCTCGGCCGGGAGACGATGCGTCAACTCCGCGCCCACCGGCCCCGGTTGGTCGACAGTTTGGCGGGCGCGGTGGCGCTGGGCGGGGTCGCGGTGCTGGGCGCGGAGCTGGTCGAGCAGTTCCGTGGCGCGATCCTCGCGGCGGCCACCGCGCCGGCCGCCTCCGCCACGTCCCCCTCCTGGGGCGCGGGCTGCGGCGCGGCGGGCGGCTGCGGCGGTGACGGCGGAAGCGGTGGTGGCGGCTGCGGCGGCGGGAGCGGGGGCTGTGGCGGCG
>NZ_RFFJ01000180.1 GCF_003696235.1 Streptomyces triticirhizae | reverse complement strand
AAAGCGCCCACAAAGATGCTCGAACATCCTCGCAAACAACTCAAAAATCTGGCATTGACTTTTGGCACACTGTTGAGTTCTCAAGGAACGGACGCTTCCATCAAACCCCCCTCGGGGCCCTCCGGGCGCTTCCCTTCGCTGTCCGCCCACGCGGGGACCGTCCCGAGCAGCGAGCTGCTCCGGGTTCCCCGTGCGGCGGTGACGTAAACGTACTGGAGTGGAGCGCCCAGATGCAAATCCGGGCGCTCCACGGGGAGATGGGGCCTAGACCTCCATGACCACCGGCAGGATCATCGGCCTGCGCCGGTAGGTGTCGGAGACCCACTTGCCCATGGTTCGCCGTACCAGCTGCTGGAGTTGGTGGGCCTCGACGACGCCGTCCTGGGCCGAGCGGGCCAGGGCCTCGTCAATCCTGGGGATCACGGCGGCGAAGTCGGAGTCCTCGATGCCGGAGCCCCGCGAGTGGATGCTGGGGCCACTGACGATCTTGCCGGTGCCGCTGTCGACGACGACCAGCACCGAGATGAACCCCTCGTCACCGAGGATGCGACGGTCCTTCAGGCTGGACTCCGTGACATCGCCCACGGAGAGGCCGTCCACATAGACGTAGCCGGCCTGGACCTTGCCCACGATCTTGGCCTTGCCGTCGATCAGGTCCACGGTCACGCCGTCCTCGGCGATCACGATCCGCTCGGCCGGGACGCCGGTCATGGCGCCCAACTCGGCGTTGGCGCGCAGGTGTCGCCACTCGCCGTGCACCGGCATGAGGTTCCTGGGCTGGCAGATGTTGTAGAAGTACAGCAGTTCGCCGGCGGAGGCGTGGCCCGAGACATGGACCTTGGCGTTGCCCTTGTGAACCACGTTGGCGCCCCAGCGGGTGAGGCCGTTGATCACGCGGTAGACCGCGTTCTCGTTGCCGGGGATCAGGGAGGACGCCAGGATCACCGTGTCGCCCTCGACGATCCGGATCTGGTGGTCGCGGTTGGCCATCCGGGAGAGGGCTGCCATGGGTTCGCCCTGGGAGCCGGTGCAGACCAACACGACCTCGTGGTCGGGCAGATCGTCCAGCGTCCTCACGTCGACGACCAGCCCCGCCGGCACCCTGAGGTAGCCGAGGTCCCGGGCGATGCCCATGTTGCGGACCATGGAGCGGCCCACGAAGGCGATCCTGCGGCCGTGTTCGTGGGCCGCGTCGACGATCTGTTGAATGCGGTGCACATGGCTGGCGAAGCTGGCCACGATGATCCGCTTGTCGGCGCGCGCGAAGACCTGGCGCAGCACCCCGGAGATCTCGCGCTCGGGGGCGACGAAGCCGGGGACCTCGGCGTTGGTCGAGTCCGAGAGCAGCAGGTCGATGCCCTCCTCGCCCAGTCGGGCGAAGGCCCTCAGGTCGGTGAGGCGGCCGTCGAGCGGCAGTTGGTCCATCTTGAAGTCGCCGGTGTGGACGACCATGCCGGCCGGGGTCCGGACGGCGACGGCCAGGGCGTCGGGGATGGAGTGGTTGACCGAGACGAAGTCGCAGTCGAAGGGGCCGATGCGTTCCCGCTGCCCCTCGCTCACCTGGAGGGTGTAGGGCCGGATGCGGTGCTCCTGGAGCTTGGCCTCCAGGAGGGCGAGGGTCAGCTTGGAGCCGATCAGGGGGATGTCCGGCTTCTCCCGCAGGAGATAGGGGACGCCGCCGATGTGGTCCTCGTGCCCGTGGGTGAGCACGATGCCCTCGATCTGGTCCAGCCGGTCCCGGATGGAGCTGAAGTCCGGCAGGATCAGATCGATGCCGGGCTGTTCCTGTTCGGGAAAGAGCACTCCGCAGTCGACGATGAGCAGTCGGCCGCCGTATTCGAGAACGGTCATGTTGCGGCCGATCTCGCCCAGGCCGCCGAGCGGGGTAACGCGGAGGCCACCCTCAGGAAGCTTCGGCGGCGGGCCGAGTTCTGGATGGGGATGACTCAAGAGACTCTCCTGACCACGCGCGCCACTGCCCGGTGACGGGGGCACGTGGCGCGCGTGACTGTGTGCATGGATCGGTATTCAGTTATCACCAATGTGCGCGACGATGCGCGACGTCTGTCATGTGCGTGGCTCAGATCTGTACCCCGCCGGCGGTCAGGTCCCGCTTCAGCTGCTCGGTCTCGGCCTCCGTGAGGCCCACCAGGGGAAGCCGCAGCGGGCCGCCCGGGAGGCCCTGGAGGGCGAGGGCGGCCTTGGAGGTGATCACGCCCTGGGTGCGGAACATCCCGGTGAAGACGGGGAGCAGCCGCTGGTGGATCTCGGTCGCCTTGGCGACGTCCCCGCCGGTGTGGGCCTCGACCAGGGCGCGCAGCTCGGCGGTGACCACATGGCCGACGACCGAGACCAGGCCGACGGCGCCGACGGCGAGCAGCGGGAGGTTCAGCATGTCGTCGCCCGAGTACCAGGCCAGGCCGGTGGTGGCGATCGCCCAGCTGGCGCGGCCCAGATCGCCCTTGGCGTCCTTGTTGGCCACGATCCTGGGGTGCTCGGCGAGCCGGACCATGGTCTCGGTGTTGATCGGGACGCCGCTGCGGCCGGGGATGTCGTAGAGCATCACCGGGAGTTCGGTGGCGTCGGCCACGGCGGTGAAGTGCTGGTACAGGCCCTCCTGCGGGGGCTTGTTGTAGTACGGGGTGACGGTCAGCAGGCCGTGGGCTCCGGCGCGCTCGGCGGCGCGGGCCAGCTCGACGCTGTGCCGGGTGTCGTTGGTGCCGACCCCAGCGACGACGTGGGCGCGGTCGCCCACGGCCTCGACCACGGCGCGCACCAGCTCGGATTTCTCCCCGTCGGTGGTGGTGGGGGACTCGCCGGTGGTGCCGTTGACGATCAGCCCGTCGTTGCCGGAGTCCACCAGGTGGGCGGCGAGCCGCTGGGCGCCGTCGAGGTCGAGCGATCCATCCCCCGTGAAGGGCGTGACCATGGCGGTCAGAATCCGCCCGAAGGGGATTTCAGGAGTGGAGGTCGGAGCCATAGGTTCCACGCTACTCGTAGCTCAGCGTGCCGTGGCCCATCGGGGCTGGCAACGTGGGGAACCCGGCGCTGTCTGCTCGGGGGTTCAAACAGCGCCGGGCCCGTCCAATCACCCTAGATGAACTTCGCGAAAGGGCGCAATACGGACACCTCCGGTGGGGAGCGGCCGGCTCAGGGGGCGACCCGGCCGTTGGCGTTGAACGCGGCGTGGGTGAGCGGCATCAGGCGGGCCCACTCGGCCTCCATCAGCTCGGCCACCATCTCGATCTCGCGCTGCGGGAAGGACGGCACCCGGGCCCGCTCGTCCTTGGTGCGCAGGCCGAGGAAGTGCATCAGGGAACGGGCGTTGCACGTGGCGTACATCGTCGAGTAGAGGCCGACGGGCAGCGCGGCCCTGGCCACCTCGCGGGCCACGCCGGACTCCAGGAGCTGTTGGTAGGCCGCGTAGGACTGGCGGTAGGAGTCCTCCAGGACCTTGCCGACCAGGGCCTGCTGCTCGGCGGAGCCGGCGACGAACTCGTACTTCCCCGGGCGGCCGCGCTGGACCAGGGGGCGCTGCTCGTCCGGCACATAGAAGACGGGGGCCAGCTCCCGGTACCGGCCGGACTCCTCGTTGTACGACCAGCCGACGCGGTGGCGGTGGAACTCACGGAAGACGAAGATCGGGGCGCTGATCAGGAAGGTCATCGAGTTGTGCTCGAAGGGGCTGCCGTGGCGGTCCCTGAGCAGGTAGTTGATCAGGCCACGGGAGCGCTCCGGGTCCTTGTCCAGCTCCTCCAGGGAGCGCTCCCCGGCGGTGGAGACCCGGGCGGCGAAGAGGACGTCGGTGTCCGAGGCGCTGTGCTTGACCAGCTCCACCGTCATGTCGCTGCGGAAACGGGGGGTGGCGGCGGTGGTCATCGGTGGTCCTTCCGGGCGGTGCGGTCCGAGCGGCACCCACCCTAAGGGGGACCACTGACAGTCCCCTGAGGTCGGGGGGCAAATCGGACCTCGGGCCCGGAGTCGGACTCTTCCCCTGATATTTTGGGATGTGAGCCAATCAGGGGAGGGAGCGTTTCGATGGCAGACATGCACGACTCGGGGTTCTCGTGGCACGACGACCACGCGATGCCGCCGGCGCCGACGCGACGGCGCCCCTCCGGGCTGCGGCTCGTCGGTAGCGCGCTGGTCGCCCTGGTGGTGATATCCGGCCTGGTCGGCGCCCTGCTGCTGGCCAAGCCAGCGATGGAGACGCCGGACCGGACCACCCCGGACGCACCGGAGGCGGCCGAGAACCGCTGAGCGCGGTAGCCTCACCGTTCGCAGGACTTCATCCCCCCATGTGATGCGCTTGTGATACGAACGAGGACCAGCCGTGCCCCTGACCTTTCTCTCCGCCGAGCACGACGCGCAGAGCAGCCCGACGGACGGGCCGTTGCCCCATGGGCAGCCCGACCACTGGCGGCGCCCCTACCGACCAGGACCCTGGCGGGTGGGAGGCGCGGCGATCACCCTGCTGTTGGCCGCCTATCTGCTGCTCTCGGCGATGATCATCGCAATGGCGGGCCCGCCCTCGGGTGCGTCCGCCACCGCGATCTGCGCCGCGCTGGCCATCGCCTTCGCGCTGCGCCTGCTGCGGATGGGGATCTGGGTGAGCCCGAGGGGGCTGCGCCGGGTCGGGCTGGTGCGCACCCAGACGCTGCGCTGGCGCGAGGTCGAGGCGGTCCGCACGGTGCAGCAGCCCGTGAAGTGGCTGGGGCTGCCCCGGAGCGTGCAGGGGCAGGCGTTGGAGGTTCTGCCGCGCAGGGGTGAGCCGTTGCGGCCGCTGGTGACCGACCACAGCGCCGACTTCCTCAAGCGGGCGGATGCCTTCGAGCGGGCGGCCGACGTGTTGGAGGCGTGGGCCGCCGAGCACAGGACCGAGGGCGCCGGCCGGCGCGGCGAGGGAAGCCGGCGGCGCTGAAACGTTCCCCCGCGCCCGAGGGGCGCGGTCGCTCAGGCGCGCTCCCGACGCGCGGCGGGGCGGCCGGCGTGCAGGGCGATCGCGTGCTCCATCGTGCGCCGTGCGCGCGGGGTGTCCCGCGCATCGTGATAGGCGACGGCCAGCCGGAACCAGCAGCGCCAGTCCTCCGGCCGCTCCTCCACCTCGGCCTTCCGCAGGGCGAACGCCGCGTCGGCCGCCTCCCGGTCGATCCGGCCGCTCGGGGTGCGCGGCAGGTCGTCCACCGGCAGGCCGCCCTCGGCGTCCAGCTCCCGGGACAGCCGGTTGGCGAACAGCACGAAACGGAAGCTGCGCCACAGGAACCAGCCGCCGATCAACGGCAGCGCCAGCACCGCCACGCCCAGCGTGACGGTGATCCAGGTGCCCTCGCGGATCAGCAGCAGCGCCCGGTGGCCGGCCAGCGCGAGATAGCCGACCAGCAGCACGCTGACCACCAGGTAGCCGACCTTCGCCGCCATCGCGTCAGCCGTCCAGGTCCAGGAAGTGCTCCAGGCCGAACGTCAGGCCCGGCGTGGAGACGACTCGCCGCACGCCCAGCAGCACGCCGGGCATGAACGAGGACCGGTTCATCGAGTCGTGCGCGATGGTGAGGATCTCGCCCTCGTCGCCGAACCGCACCTCCTGGTGGGCGACCAGGCCGCGCAGCCGCACCGCGTGCACCGGCACCCCGTCGACCGACGCGCCCCTGGCGCCGTCCAGGGCCGTGCTGGTGGCGTCCGGCTGCGGGCCGAGGCCCGCAGCGCTGCGGGCCTCGGCGACGAGCTGGGCGGTGCGCACGGCGGTGCCGCTGGGCGCGTCGGCCTTCCCCGGGTGGTGCGACTCGACGATCTCCACCGACTCGAAGAAGCGGGCGGCCTGCCGCGCGAAGCGCATGGTGAGGACCGCGCCGATGCCGAAGTTGGGCGCGATCAGCACGCCGACCTGGGGCGCTGCGGAGAGCCAGCCGCGCAGGGCGGCCAGCCGTTCCTCGGTCCAGCCGGTGGTGCCCACCACGCCGTGGATGCCGTGCGCGACGCAGAACTCCAGGTTGGCCAGGACGGAGTCCGGGTGGGTCAGCTCGACGGCCACCTCGGCGCCCGCCTCGGTCAGGGTCTCCAGCCGGTCGCCCCGGCCGAGCGCGGCGACCAGCTCCAGGTCGTCCGCCGCCGTGACCGCGCGCACGGCCTCGGAGCCCATGCGTCCCTGGGCGCCGATCACGGCCACCCGCAGCTTGCCCATCGTTGTGGACCGCCTCTCGTGTCGTTCGTTCGGTTCGCGTCCGCCGGCCCCGGCGGGGCGCGGTCAGGCCGCGACGGCGGCCGACAGCCGGCTCGCCTGCCGGTCGCTGAGCCGGCCGATGACGGAGAGCGAGGGGCGCTGGCCGAGCACCTCGGCGGCGACGCCGCGCACCTGGTCCGGGGTGACCCGGGTGATGCGCTCCAACAGCTCGTCCACGGAGAGCTGTTCGCCCCAGCAGATCTCGCTCTTGCCCAGCCGGTGCATCACCGAGCCGGTGTCCTCCAGGCCCAGCACCGTGGAGCCGGCCAGCTGGCCGATCGCGCGGCGGGTCTCGTCGGCGTCGATCCCGTGCTCGGCGACCTCGGCCAGCTGCTCGCGGCAGATCTTCAGCACGTCGTCCACCTGGGCCGGCCGGCAGCCGGCGTAGACGCCGAAGAGGCCGCAGTCCGCGTAGCCGGAGGTGTGGCTGTAGACGCTGTAGGCCAGGCCGCGCTTCTCCCTGACCTCCTGGAAGAGCCGCGAACTCATGCCGCCGCCCAGCGCCGTCGACAGCACCGAGAGCGCCCAGCGGCGGTCGTCGTGGCGGGAGACACCGGGCATCCCCAGCACCAGGTGGACCTGTTCGGTGGGGCGGTCGAGCACGTCGATCCGTCCGGCCGGTGCGATGGTGTGCGACCCGCCCCGGTGCGGCGCGGGTTGGGCGTCGGCGTCGCCGGGCAGTGCGCCGGCCCGTTCGAACGCCTCCCGCACCTGGCGGACGACGGCGTCGTGCTCGACGCGGCCGGCGGCCGTGACGACCAGCCGGGTCGGGTCGTAGTGCGTCCGGTAGAAGCCCGCGATCCGGTCCCGGTCCAGGCCGTTGACGGTCTCCTCGGTGCCCAGCACCGGGCGGCCGAGCGGGGTGTCGCCGAGCAGGGTGCGGGCGAACAGGTCGTGCACGCCGTCGCTGGGGTCGTCGTCGGTCATCGCGATCTCCTCCAGGATGACCCCGCGCTCGGCCTCCACCTCCTCGGGCGCGATCAGGGAGTCGGTGAGCATGTCGCAGACCACGTCGATGGCCAGCGGCAGGTCGGCGTCGAGCACCCGGGCGTAGTAGCAGGTGAACTCCTTGGTGGTGAAGGCGTTCATCTCGCCGCCCACCGCCTCGATCACCGAGGAGATCTCCAGCGCGTCGCGCCGCTGGGTGCCCTTGAAGAGGAGGTGCTCCAGGTAGTGCGTGGCGCCGTTGAGTTCGGCGGTCTCGTCGCGGGAGCCCACCTGCGCCCAGATGCCGAACGTCGCCGAGCGGACGTGCGGCACCGACTCGGTGACCACCCGCAGGCCGCCGGGCAGCACCGTCCTGCGGACCGTGCCGGCGCCGCCCGTCCCGCCGGGCGCGGGGAACGCGGAGCGCCGCTGACGGGGCACGGCCCGCCCCACCGTGGCGGTGGGGCGGGCCGTCGTGGCGCGAGGGGAACGGGTCACTTCTCCGCCGCGTCCTTCTCGTTCTGGTCGCTCTTGTCGTTCTGGTCGCTCCTGGCTTCGCCGGACGCCTCGTCCTCGTCGAGGACGGGGATCAGCGAGAGCTTGCCGCGCTGGTCGATCTCGGCGATCTCGACCTGGACCTTCTGGCCCACGCCGAGCACGTCCTCGACGTTCTCCACGCGCTTGCCGCCGGCGAGCTTGCGGATCTGCGAGATGTGCAGCAGGCCGTCCTTGCCGGGCAGCAGCGAGACGAACGCGCCGAAGGTGGTCGTCTTCACCACGGTGCCCAGGTACCGCTCGCCGACCTCGGGCATCGTCGGGTTGGCGATGCCGTTGATCGTGGCGCGGGCGGCCTCGGCGGCCGGGCCGTCGGCGGCGCCGATGTAGATGGTGCCGTCGTCCTCGATGGTGATGTCGGCGCCGGTGTCCTCCTGGATCTGGTTGATCATCTTGCCCTTGGGGCCGATGACCTCGCCGATCTTGTCCACCGGGATCTTCACCGTGATGATCCGGGGGGCGTTCGGGGACATCTCGTCCGGAACGTCGATGGCCTCGCTCATCACGTCCAGGATGTGCAGCCTGGCGTCCCTGGCCTGCTTGAGGGCGGCGGCCAGCACGGAGGCCGGGATGCCGTCCAGCTTGGTGTCCAGCTGGAGGGCGGTGACGAACTGCCGGGTGCCGGCGACCTTGAAGTCCATGTCGCCGAACGCGTCCTCGGCGCCGAGGATGTCGGTCAGCGTCACATAGTGGGTCTCGCCCTCGATCTCCTGGGAGATCAGGCCCATGGCGATGCCGGCGACCGGGGCCTTGAGCGGCACACCGGCGTTCAGCAGGGACATGGTGGAGGCGCAGACCGAGCCCATCGACGTGGAGCCGTTGGAGCCCAGCGCCTCGGAGACCTGCCGGATGGCGTAGGGGAACTCCTCGCGGGTCGGCAGCACCGGCACCAGGGCCCGCTCGGCCAGGGCGCCGTGGCCGATCTCGCGGCGCTTGGGGGAGCCGACGCGGCCGGTCTCGCCGGTGGAGTAGGGCGGGAAGTTGTAGTTGTGCATGTAGCGCTTGCGGGTCACCGGGGAGAGGGTGTCCAGCTGCTGCTCCATGCGCAGCATGTTGAGCGTGGTGACGCCAAGGATCTGGGTCTCGCCGCGCTCGAAGAGCGCCGAGCCGTGGACCCGGGGAATGGCCTCGACCTCGGCCGCCAGGGTGCGGATGTCGGTGACGCCCCGGCCGTCGATGCGGACCTTGTCGCGGATCACGCGCTCGCGCACGACCTGCTTGGTCAGCGCGCGGTAGGCGGCGGAGATCTCCTTCTCGCGGCCCTCGAACTGCGACAGCAGCTTCTCGGCGGCGACGGCCTTGAGCCGGTCCAGCTCGGCCTCGCGCTCCTGCTTGCCGGCGATGGTCAGGGCCTGCGCCAGCTCCTCGCGCACCGCGTTGCTCAGCGCGTCGAAGACGTCGTCCTGGTAGTCCAGGAAGATCGGGAACTCGCCGACCGGCTTGGCGGCCTTGGCGGCGAGGTCGGACTGGGCGCGGCAGAGCGCCTTGATGAACGGCTTGGCGGCCTCCAGGCCGGCGGCCACGACCTCCTCGGTCGGCGCCTGGGCGCCGCCCTTGACCAACTCGATGGTCTTCTCGGTGGCCTCGGCCTCGACCATCATGATCGCCACGTCCCCGTCGGCGAGCACCCGGCCGGCGACGACCATGTCGAAGACGGCCTCCTCCAGCTCGGTGTGGGTGGGGAAGGCCACCCACTGGCCACGGATCAGCGCGACGCGGGTGCCGCCGACGGGGCCGGAGAACGGCAGCCCGGCCAGTTGCGTGGAGCAGGAGGCGGCGTTGATGGCGACCACGTCGTAGAGGTGGTCGGGGTTGAGCGCCGTGATCGTCTCGACGATCTGGATCTCGTTGCGCAGGCCCTTGCGGAACGAGGGGCGCAGCGGCCGGTCGATCAGGCGACAGGTGAGGATGGCGTCCTCGGAGGGACGGCCCTCGCGTCGGAAGAAGGAGCCGGGGATCTTGCCGGCCGCGTACATCCGCTCCTCGACGTCGACGGTGAGCGGAAAGAAGTCCAGCTGGTCCTTCGGGTGCTTCGAGGCCGTGGTGGCCGACAGGACCATGGTGTCGTCGTCCAGGTAGGCGACGGCGGAGCCGGCGGCCTGCCTGGCCAGCCGGCCGGTCTCGAAGCGGATGGTGCGGGTGCCGAAGGCGCCGTTGTCGATGACGGCCTCGGCGTAGTGGGTCTCGTTCTCCACCTTGGTGTGTCTCCTCTTCTCCGCGTCCGCCCGTGAACGGCGGATGCGGGTGGGTGGAGCACCTCCCGACTGGCCGGCCATCGATCGAAGCTCCCGGGACGGCGCCCGGGGGCCACTACCGAAGACCGGCGGCGGTGTGAAGGCGCTCCGCCTGGTCTCTGTGGGGTTGTGTCCGCTGGGCACCAGCCTACAAAGGGGACGGCGGCCCAGCCTCTTCTCAGCCGTCGGGGGTGAATCCCCGGATACGGCGAAGGGAGCGGCCCCGCGTGGGTGACCGCTCCCTCTGGGGCGTCCTACCGGGCGCCCGCCGCGCCACGGCGGATGCCGAGTCGCTCCACCAGGGCCCGGAAGCGCGCGATGTCCTTGCTCGCCAGGTACTGGAGCAGGCGGCGGCGCTGGCCGACCAGCAGCAGCAGACCACGACGGGAGTGGTGGTCGTGCTTGTGCTTCTTCAGGTGCTCGGTGAGGTCGGAGATGCGCCGGGTCAACAGCGCGACCTGGACCTCGGGGGAGCCGGTGTCGCCCTCCTTGGTGGCGAACTCGGCGATGATCTTCTGCTTCGTGGCGGCGTCAAGGGACGACACACGTACTCCTCGGGGGTTGATCGTCAGCCACCGAGTGCCCCTGGTCTGAATCACAGGAGAGCTTCCGGAACTCGGGAGGCGGGGTCCGCTGAGCGCTTCCTCCAGAGGTCTCCGGGGGCGCGTACGCAAACGGCCGTGAGGCAGGCTACAACAGGTTGACCCACCTGAGCACATCGGGCCGTCCGGCCCACCTCGGGGCGGAACGATCATACCCGCGTCACGAGCGGGCGGGGGCGGGTGGGGTGGGCGGGGACCGGGAGGGCCGGCGCCGGCGGGGCGCGGGCCCAACGGGCCTGTGGGGGCGCGTCGTTGGGGGCGGGTGGACCGTTCGTTCCCCATTCGGTGCCGCATGGAGACGGCTTATGCTGCTGGGGTGACTTCGACACAGCAGCAGGGCACCCGGCAGGGGCTCACGCCCAGACAGGCCCGCCGGTTGCGGATGGGGATCGCGGCGGTGGCCATGGCCGTGATGGCGGTGGTGCTGGTCGTGCGGCTGGGCGACGGCTCGTCCCTCCAGTCCATAGGGCTCTACGGCACCGCCTTCGTCCTCTCCGGCGCCGTGATCGAGATGAGCCGCAGGGGACGGACCCGGCTGGGCATGGCGGTGCTGGTGGCCGGCTTCGCGCTGGTACTCGGGCTCGACTGGTATCTGCCCGGGGTGTAGGGGGGCGTGGGTCCGGCCGTTCGCACCGTTCGGCCCGCCGTGACAGTGCGCCGCGTTACGATCACCTAGGGGGTTCGGCGCAGGGCCGACCGCCCGTCCGTTCTCACCAGATCACGCAGGGAAGTGGGGAGTTGGGCCATGGCCACGACTGAGACGCCGGAAGAGATCGCCGCCCGCAAGGAGCGCGAGAAGAACGAGCTGTACGCGCTGGACATCTCCGGTGTCGAGTGGTTGAGCGCGCCCGGCGGCCCGGAGGACGAGAAGGTGGAGATCGCCTATCTCCCCGGCGGCGGCGTCGGGATGCGCAACTCGAAGGACCCGGACACCGTGCTGCGGTTCACCGCCGCCGAGTGGGAGGCGTTCGTGTTGGGCGCCAGGGACGGCGAGTTCGACATCGACTGACGGCGGGGCGCCCGTCTCTCGGCGGCTCGTCGGGGGTTCGGTCGTCGAGGGTTCGGTCGTCGGGGGTTCGGTCGTCGGGGGTTCAGCGGCGCAGACAGGTGTAGGTGCCGAAGAGGCGCGCCTCGTGGTGGGTCTCCACGATGTCGAAGCCGGCGGCGTCCAGCATGGGTTCCAACAGCCAGCGATAGGTGCTGTGTTCGGTGCGGATGTGCTCCGCGTAGTCCTCGGCGGTGTAGCCGAGCAGGGGGTCCCGGCTGGCCCGGGCCATCCAGTCGGCGAAGACGTCCTCGGCCTCGGCCGGGGCGAAGTCGTAGATCAGGTCGCGCAGCCGCAGCACCCCTCCCGGGCGGAGCAGTGCGGCGATGCGCTCCAGGGCCTGGGTCTTCCAGAAGTCGGGGAGCTGGTGCAGGGCGTGCCGGGTGTGCACGGCGTCCACCGGCGGGCCCTGGTGCGCGTAGCTGAGGAAGCCGGCGCGGACCACGTCGAGGTTGGCCAGCGAACGCTCGCGGGCGCGGCGGGTGATGACGGCCACCATGGCGGGCGAGATGTCGACGGCGATCACCCGGTCGAAGGACTCGGCGGCGGCGAGGGCGAACCGTCCGGTTCCCGCGCCGAGGTCGAGCACGGTGGCGTCGGCGTCGACGCCGTGCGCGGTGAGCGCGGCCAGGTCGTCGCCGGGGTCGGGGAAGCCCTGCTTGCGGTCGAAGGCGGCGACGAACGCGTCGTCGAGGTGTTCGGGCCCGGCGTGGGCCAGTTCGTCGATCATCCACGGGGTGGTCATCCGGGGACCATGCCACGGTGGGCGGTGGATCGCTCGCGGTTTTCCGGGGGTTGACGGCGGGGGGTCGGGGGGAGGGCCGGCGGGCCAGGGGAGGACTAGGTTCTTTCGTTTGGATCATCGTGCGGACCAGATGAAGATGCCTGCGATGTGGAGTCCGGCGAGGTAGATGGTTGCGGTTTTGTCGTAGCGGGTGGCGAGGCCGCGCCAGTGTTTGATGCGGT
>NZ_RFFJ01000018.1 GCF_003696235.1 Streptomyces triticirhizae | reverse complement strand
GGCTGGCCGCCAACTTCGCCGCCGTGGTGCGCGCCAGCGCGGGCGCCCGCGCGCGCTGAGCGACCCGCGCCCGCGCACGCCCCCGGCGCGGGCGCCCCAACGCCCGGCGATAGCCTTGCCGCCATGGAAGAGACGCGCGGTGACCTGCGAGGACCGGGTCCCGGGCCCGGCGTTCCGGCCGGCCGGCGATGACCGTCGAACTCGCCCTGACCGACGCCCTGGTGGCCGGGGGCAAGGGGGCCGCGATCCTCGCCGCCGGCTTCTGGGCCGGGATGATCAACGTCGTCGTCGGCTCGGGCACCCTGGTCTCGTTCCCCGTGCTGGTGCTGTGCGGCTACTCCCCGCTGGTCGCCAACATCTCCAACAACATCGGCCTGGTCGGCGGCGGCCTCTCCGGCACCATCGGCTACCGCAGCGAACTGCGCGAGAACGCCGCCCTGGCGCGCGTCCTGCTGCCCGCCTCCCTGGCCGGCGGCATCGCCGGCGCGCTGCTGCTGCTGGTCCTGCCGGACGAGGCGTTCGGCACCGTCGTCCCCGCGCTGATCGCCGTCGGGCTGCTGATGGTGGTCGCCGGCCCGTTCGTGCAACGGGCCGCCGCCCGCCGCGCGGCGGCCGCCCCCGAAGGCGCGGGGACGGGCACCGCCGCCCCGCCCGCGCGCCGCCTCGGCCTGCTGAGCGGGATCGCCGTCGTCGGCGTCTACGGCGGCTACTTC
The DNA here is from genome assembly GCF_003696235.1 of Streptomyces triticirhizae. GTDB lineage: Bacteria > Actinomycetota > Actinomycetes > Streptomycetales > Streptomycetaceae > Streptomyces > Streptomyces triticirhizae. Next base: position 49,109 of record NZ_RFFJ01000018.1, on the reverse strand, counting down.
GGCGCGGCCCAGGGCATCCTCGTCGTCGGCCTGCTCTCCATCCTGACCGCCGAGTCCCTCCAGTCCGTCAACGCCGTCAAGAACCTGCTGGTGACCGGCGTCAACCTGGTCGCCGCCGTCGTCTTCATGGCGGTGGCCTGGGGCTCCATCGACTGGCCGGCCGTCGCGCTGATCGCCGTCGGCGCCACGCTCGGCGGCATGGTCGGCGCCCGCGTCGGCCGGCGCCTGCCCCCACGGCTGCTGCGCGCCCTGATCGTGGTCATCGGCGCGGTCGCCATCGTCAACCTGGTCTTCTTCTGACCGCTCCACGGGCGAGACGCCGCGCGGCCCCGGCCGCCGGCGTCGGTATTGTCCACGCGCAGCCCGGGATAGTGCCACCGCCTGCTCCTACGCTGACCTCCACGTGCCGGTCCCGGGCGGCGCGCTCCCCGCCCCGGACCGTGCGCCCGCCGGGGGCGACCCGTCAGGGAGCCGCTCGCCCCCGCCCGCGCGATGCCGTCGGACGCGCGCCCCCACCCCGGTCCGATGAGGAGATGACCGCATGTCCCTGCCCCGAGTCCCCGCCCGCCGCCGTCGCGTCGCCCTGGCGGTGACGCTCGCCGGCGCGACGACGGCCTGGCTGCTGTCCGGAGCCGTCGCCGGCGCCGACGAGGCGGAGCCGCCCGCCGAAGAGCCCCCCGCCCTGGCCGCCGACGCGCTCTACGCCGCGCCCGACGGCACCGAGGACGCGGCCGGCACCGAGGACGACCCGACGACGCTGACCGCCGCCGTGGACCGGGTCGCCGCCGGCGGAACGATCTACCTGCGGGACGGCACCTACGACCTCGCCGAGACCGTCACCATCGACCCGGGCAGCGACGGCACCGCCGACGCCCGCACCACCCTGACCGCCTACCCGGGCGAGACCCCGGTCCTCGACTTCTCCGCACAGGAGGAGGACCCCGCCAACCGGGGCCTGGCCCTCAACGCCGACTACTGGCACCTCTACGGCATCGTCGTCCAACACGCCGGCGACAACGGCATCTTCGTCAGCGGCAGCGACAACGTCATCGAGCGCACCGTCACCCGCCACAACCGCGACTCCGGCCTCCAGCTCTCCCGCGCCACCTCCGACACCCCGCAGAGCGAGTGGCCGGCCAACAACCTCGTCCTCAGCGCCGTCTCGCACGACAACGTCGACTCCGACGGCGAGGACGCCGACGGCTTCGCCCCCAAGCTGACCGTCGGCCCCGGCAACGTCTTCCGGCACACCGTCGCACACCACAACATCGACGACGGCTACGACCTCTACACCAAGTCCGACACCGGACCCATCGGCGCGGTGACCATCGAGAACTCCCTCGCCTACGCCAACGGCACCCTCTCCGACGGCTCCCAGGCCGGCAACGGGGACCGCAACGGCTTCAAGCTCGGCGGCGAGGACATCCCCGTCGACCATGTGCTGCGCGACAACCTCGCCGTCGACAACGGCAAGCATGGCTTCACCTACAACCGCAACACCGGCTCCCTGACCGTCTCCGGCAACGTCGGCCTCGGCAGCGCCGAGCGCAACTTCAACTTCGACGGCGGCTCCTCGGTCTTCCGCGACAACGTCTCCTGCGACAGCGGCTCCAACGACCGCACCATCGGCGACGTCGACGGCTCCAACGCGTTCTGGTCCGGCGAGAACGCGCCCGGGTGCGCCGCCTACGAGGGCGCGTTGGCCTGGTCCTTCGCCGAGGACGGCAGCCTCGTCGTGACCTTCGGCGGCACCGCGCTCACCGACTGACCCACGCGCCCCTCACCCCCCACCGCGCGAAAGGCACCCACCATGACCGGAACGACCACCAGAAGGACCGCCAGGACCAGGAGAAGGCTCGGGCCGCGGCTCGCGGTCGCCGCCACGCTGACCGCCGTCGTCGCCGCGACCGGCGTCACGCTCTCCACCACCGGCGCCTCGGCCGCCGCGACCGGCACCGCCACCGGCTACGCCAGCCAGAACGGCGGCACCACCGGCGGCGCGGGCGGCGCGACCGTCCGGGCCACCACCGGCACCCAGATCCACGAGGCCCTCTGTTCCCGCGCCAGCGACGACACCCCGATCACCATCGAGGTCGAGGGCACCATCAACCACGGCAACACCAGCAAGGTCTCCGGCGACAGCTGCAACACCGCCGACGGCGTCATCGAGCTGAAGCAGATCAGCAACGTCACCCTCGTCGGCGTGGGCGACGGCGCCGTCTTCGACCAACTGGGCATCCACATCCGGGAGTCCAGCAACATCATCATCCAGAACGTCACCGTCAGAAACGTCAAGAAGTCCGGCTCGCCCACCTCCAACGGCGGCGACGCCATCGGCATGGAGAAGGACGTCCGCAACGTCTGGGTGGACCACGTCACCCTGGAGGCGTCCGGCGGCGAGGACGAGGGCTACGACGGCCTGTTCGACATGAAGAACAACACGCGGTACGTCACGCTCTCCAACAGCATCCTGCGCGACTCCGGCCGGGGCGGGCTCGTCGGCTCCAGCGAGAGCGACACCTCCAACGGCTTCGTCACCTACCACCACAACCTGTACGAGAACATCGACTCCCGCACCCCGCTGCTGCGCGGCGGCGTCGGCCACGTCTTCAACAACCACTACGTGAGCATCAACGAGTCCGGGATCAACTCCCGCGCCGGCGCCCGCGTCCGGGTCGACAACAACTACTTCGAGGACTCCAAGGACGTGCTCGGCACGTTCTACACCGACGAGGCCGGCTACTGGCAGGTGTCGGGCAACGTCTTCGACAACGTGACCTGGTCCAGCCCCGGCGACGACACCAACCCCGCCGGCCCCGACCCGGAGTCGACCACCACGGTGGACATCCCCTACTCCTTCCCGCTCGACGACGCCAGCTGCGTCCCCGACGTCGTCAGCGACATCGCCGGCGCCGACAACGGCCTCCGCTTCTCCGACGGCAACTGCTAGCACGCCTCCGCCCGCCGGGAGCCGCACCCCCCTCGCTCACCCGCACGGGTGAGCGAGGGGGCGTTCCGGGGCTCCGCCGGGGCCGAACACCCTAGCCTCGGCTGGGCGGTTCGGGCTTCGAGAGGAAGGCGGGCCCACCCATGGCGGACTGGTCCCTGGCGATCGGCGTGCTCGGCGTCCTGATGATGGCGTACTTCCGCTTCGCGCCCGAGCGCTCCGTCGGCCCCGCCCGCAACCGCCTGGCCGGGATCGGCGCGGGCTTCGTCCTGTCCCAGTTCGCGGCCCAGGGCATCGTCCTGCCCGCGACCACGGCCGCCTGGTTCCCGCCCACCACCTACGTCATGTGCGTCCTCGTCGGCGCCACCGGCGTGCTCGGGCCGTGGTCCGACGACCGCGAGCGCGCCAGCGACCGCGCCGCCGACGGGCGCGAGGCGCTGGACCGCTACGCCGGCACCCGCGACCCGGCCACGCTCCAGACGGCCGTCGACCAACTGCGGGCCGCCGTCCGGGCCAACGCCGGACACGCCACCCACCCCGAGCACGCCGCCGACCTGATGCGCGCCCTGCGCACCCGGTACCAGCGGCTCGGGCACCTGCCCGACCTGGACGAGGCCATCGAGGTCGGGCAGCGGGCCCGGGCGACCCGGCTCGGCACCGAGGCCGCGCGCGGCCGGGTGCTGTCCCAGCTCAGCACCGCGCTGCGGCTCCGCCACGACCACATCGGCGCCGCCGCCGACCTGACGCTCGCCCTGGAGGCGGGCGGCGCCGCGCTCCGGCTGATCCCGCCGTCGAGCCCCCACTTCCCGGGCGCGAGCGCCCAGTTCGCCGCCGTGCTGCGCAGCGACCACGCGCGGAACGACGACCCCGAGCCGCTGCGCCGGGCCGTGGCCCTGGTGGGCGCCTCGGTCCGCTGGGCCGAGGGACGCGGCTACCGGCGGCCGGCCGACCAGACCACCCTCTGCCACCTGCTGGTGCTGCTGGCGCGGCGCACCGGCGACCGCGCCGCGATCGACCGGGCCGTGGAGCAGGGCCGGGCCGCCCTCACCCACACCGCCCCCGACGAGGCGCTCTTCGAGACCTGCCTCGGCAACCTCTCCCTCGCCCTGCGCACCCGCCACCGCCTGCGCACGGACGCCGGCGCGCCCACCCCCGACCTCGACGAGGCGATCGAGCTGTGCCGGCGCGCCCTGCGCACCACCCCGGCCGACGCCCCCGAACGCGCCGTCTACGCCGTCGCGTTGGCGCTGGCCCTCCACGACCGGCACGCGGCCGACCCGGCCCGCGCCGAGGACCTGGCCGCAGCGCTCGGCGCCGCCCGCGAGGCCGCCCGCCAGACCAACGCCGACGTGCCGACGCGGATGCGGGCCGGCCTGCTGTGGAGCGACATCGCCGCGTCCGGCGGCCGCTACCGGGAGGCGGTGGCCGCGTTCGAGGCCGTCATCGAGCTGCTGCCCAGGCTGGCCGCGCGCGAGCTGCGCCGCGCCGACCAGGAGGACCGGCTCGGCCGCTGGGGCGGCATCGCGCGGGACGCGGCCGCCCGCGCCCTCGCGGCCGGCGACCCCGAGCGGGCGCTCGCCCTGCTGGAACGCGGACGCGGCGTGCTGCTCTCCCGCGCGCTCGACCTGCGCGCCGACCTGAGCGCGCTGCGCGCCCACCACCCGGCGCTGGCCCGGGAGTTCGAGGAGCTGCGCCGCGCCCCCGACGCGCGCGAACCCCGGGACGAGGACTCCCCGGACCCCGACGCCACCCGCCTGCGGCGCCGCGCCCACGGCGAGCGCTGGGAGGCCCTGCTGCGGGAGATCCGCTCCCTCGACGGCTTCGCCGACCTCGCCGGCGGCCCCGCGCCCGTCCGGCTCCCCACCCGGGGTCCCGTCGTCTACCTCAACGTCAGCGCCCACCGCTCCGACGCCCTGATCGTCACCCCGGCCGGCGTCGACACGGTCCCGCTGCGCGTCACGCCCGACGAGGTGGAACGTCAACGCGCCACACTGCGCGCCGCGTTGACGCCGGAGCGCATCGCCAGCCCCGCGCGGCACGGGCCCGTGCCGCGCGGGGCTGGGCTGGCTGTGGGACGCGGTGGCCTCGCCTGTGCTGGACCGGCTGAAGGACCCCGACGGGCCCGGGCCGCCCCGCGTGTGGTGGGTGCCGACCGGGCCGCTGGCCTCGTTGCCCCTGCACGCCGCCGGCCACCACGACGGGACGGGCGCCTCGCTGCCCGAGCGTGCCGTCTCCTCCTACACGCCCGGGCTGCGCTCCCTGGCCGCCGCCGCGCGCGGCGCCCCCACCGGGCCGAGGAGGCCGCTGGTGGTCGCGCTCTCCGAGACGCCGGGCGCCGGGCGGCTCGGCCACGCGGCGGCGGAGTCCGCGACGCTGCGGCGACTCTTCCCCGACGCCGTCGAGCTGTCCGACGCCGAGGCCACCAGGGAACGGGTCCTGGCGCTTCTGCCACACCACTCCTGGGCGCACTTCGCCTGCCACGGAGTGATCGACCCGGACATCCCCTCGCGCAGCGGACTGCTCCTGGCCGACCACGGGCGGCGCCCGCTGACCATGGCCGACATCTCCGAACTCGACCTGGGGCGACCCGAGTTGGCGTATCTCTCGGCCTGCGAGACCGCCCACACCGGGCCGCGCCACGCGGACGAGGCGCTGCACCTGGCGTCCGCGTTCCAGCTGGCCGGCTACCGCAACGTCGTCGCCACGCTGTGGCGCGTCCCCGACGCCGCCGCCCGCCGGTTCGTCGAGGGCGTCTACGCCGAACTGGCCGCCACGAGCCGGCCCGACGCCCCCCTCGACGTGGCGGGCGCGGTGCGCCGCACGCTGCTGACGGCCCGCGCCGAGTACCCGCATCTGCCGCAGCTGTGGGCGAGCTTCGTCCACCTCGGCGGCTGACCGTTCCCCGGCCGGCGACGGGGCCTCACACCCCGCGCATCCCCTCCGACGGGTCCCGCGCCAACGCCTGCGCCCGCGAGGCCCGCACCCACAGCGTCACCAGCCCGACCGCCGCCGCGACCGCCACCCAGGGCCGCGCCGGCAGCAACCAGCCGTGCACCGCCTCCCGTTGCCCGTACAGGACGGCCAGCAGGCCGCCGCCCGCCACCCACAGCGCGTTGACCAGCCGGCTGGGGGCGCTCATCTCGGCGAGCAGCAGCAGGCCGCCCGCCAGCATCATCACCGCGACGACCAGTTCCGGCGGCTGCTGCCCGACCGCGAGCCGCAGCTCGCCGTAGCAGGTCAGGGCGAGCGCCGTCAGCTTCTTCCGCCCGTCAAAGCCGGTCCTGGGCATCGCCAGAACGGTCAGGCCCACCGCCAGAACGGCCATGTTCGTCTCCGCCACGGTCAGGCCCCCTCGGATCGCACGGACTCGTTCGCACGGAGTCGCCGGGCGCGGGGCGCGCGTTCCCGTGCCGCGAACAGGGGGACCCTAGCCGGGGCGGGGAGCGCCCGCCCGGGAAACGACGGAAGAGTACGCTGAAGAGAAGTTGAAGTTTCAAGGAGGCTTCCGTGGCCGGCTCCGGTTCCTTCGCCGCCCTCGCGCCCCACGCCCCCGCGCGGCCCGCCGCCGGCGGCGAGCGCCGCGCCACGGTGCTGGTCGTCGGCGCCGGCCAGGCCGGCCTCTCCGCCGGCTACCACCTGCGCCGGCGCGGCTTCGCCAGCGCCCTGACCGAGCCGGACGCCGAGCCGGCGGCCGGGCGCACCTTCGCCGTCCTGGACGCCGAGCCCGCCGCCGGCGGCGCCTGGCGGCACCGCTGGGAGTCGCTGCGGATGGCGACCGTCAACGGGATCTTCGACCTGCCCGACTTCCCCCAGCCCCCGATCGACCCCGCCGAACCCAGCAACACCGCCGTCCCCCGCTACTTCGCGGCCTTCGAGCGCGCCACCGGGCTGCCGATCCTCCGCCCCGTCCACGTCACCGCCGTCACCCGCGCCGACGCCGACCCGCACGGCGACCTCCTCGTCGACTCCGACGCCGGACGCTGGCGGACCCGGGCCGTCATCAACGCCACCGGCACCTGGAACAACCCCGTCCTGCCGCACTACCCGGGCCAGGAGACCTTCCTCGGCCGGCAGTCGCACACCCGCGACTACACCTCGGCCGAGGACCTGGCCGGGCTGCGCGTCGCGATCGTCGGCGGCGGGATCTCCGCGCTCCAACAGCTGGAGGAGATCTCCCGGGTCGCCACCACCTTCTGGTACACCCGCCGCGAACCCGCCTTCCGGGACGGCGAGTTCCGCCCCGAGGTCGAGGGCCGGGAGGTCATCGCGCGGGTCCTCGCCGACGTCACGGCGGGCAACCCCACCGGCAGCGTCGTCTCCTACACCGAGCTGCCCTGGACGCCCTACGCCCTCGCCGCCAGGGAACGCGGCGCGCTGGTGCGGCGCCCCATGTTCACCGCCATCGAGCCGAGGGGCGTCCGCGAGGCCGACGGCACCCTCACCGAGGTGGACGCCATCCTCTGGGCCACCGGCTTCAAGGCCGCGCTCCGCCACCTCGACCCGCTCGGGCTGCGCAACGAACGCGGCGGCATCGCCCTGCGCGGCACCCACGTCGCCGACGAGCCGCGCGTCCACCTCGTCGGCTTCGGCCCCTCCCAGTCCACCGTCGGCGCCAACCGCGCCGGCCGCGAGGCGGCCCGCGCCCTCGCCACCCTCACGGCCGGCTGAGCCGCCCAACGCCCGCCCCAGCGATCAGGGCGCCCTGACCACGAACGCCCGGATCGCCGCCACCGCCGCGCCCCGCGCCCACTCGGTGAACGTGTCGGGCTGGAGGGACACTTCGAGCGCCCCGTGGTCGCGGTGCCGGCGCTCGCGGATGCCGCGTGCCACCTCCTGCCGGGCGGCGCCGACCAGTTCGACGCCCTCGCCCGCGGCGATCACGGTCTTCACCCCGGTGAGGTTGGCGATGCTGCCGGCGACCGCGCCCAGCGCCCAGCCGGCCAGGCGGGCCACGCCCGCGCAGAGCGGGTCGCCGTCCCGCGCCAACGCGGCGACCTCGCCGAGGGTGACCCGCCGGCGCAGCCCCTGGGCCGCCGTGGCCAGCACCGAGGGGGTGGAGAGGTAGGCCGCGACGCAGCCCCGGTGCCCGTCGGGGCACAACGGCCCGCCGGGGTCGAGGACATGGTGGCTGAACTCCCCGAGGTCCACGGCGGACAGCGGGTGCGTGTGTCCGTCGAGAACGAGGGCGTAGCCGATGCCGGCGCCGACGGTGACCAGCGCGAAGTCGTGGTGACCGCGTCCCGCGCCGAACCAGTGGTGGGACCTGGCCAGCGCCGCGACGTCGTTGCTGACCACGGTCGGCAGCCCGGTGGCCCGCTGGACGACGCGCGTCACGGGGACGCCGCGCCAGCCGAGGAACGGGGCGTCCCACACCTCGCCCCCGGGCCCGTGCGCGCCGGACCCGTCGCCCGGCCGGGGATGGCCGCCCAGGCCGAGGCCGACGGCCTGGGGCCGGACGTCGTCAGCCCGCAGCCGCTCCAGCAGGTCGCGGGCGAGCGCGGCCACGGCCTCGGGGTCCCGCTCGCCCAGCGGCTCGTCGTGCTCCGCGAGCACCCGGGCCCGCAGGTCGGTCACGACGCCGTACAGGTGGTCGGCGGTGAGCTTGACGCCGAGAAACCGGTGGCCCTCGCCCGCGATGTCCAGCGGTCGGGTCGGCCGACCGTTGTCCGGGTCGTGCGCGACGTTCCGCTCCGCCACCAGCCCGGCCTCGACCAGGGGCTTGGTCAGCCGGGTGAGGCTGCCGCCGGACAGGCCGAGGGCGCGCGCCAGATGGGTGCGGGTCTGCGGCCCGTTGACCACCAGCTCGCGCACCACGGGCCGGGCGGCGGGGGTGACGGTGCCCCAGAGGTCGAGGTCAGGTCGCGGGCTGGCCTGGCGGGCTGCGGACATCCCGGCAGCATAGAGGACCGGACGCCAATCCGACCCCTTGCTTTTGGTGTGCAACCAACTTTCCGCTGCGCTGGGCGTCTTGGGCTGGGTATGTTCCTTTTTCTCCTGCGGCAGAGGGCGTGACAGGCTCGGCCCGGTGCCCTAGGTTGACTCCGGCACGAAAGCAACTGACCCGCCAGGGGCGGTCGTTCGCGCCTGTGTGTCACCGGCGACACGGCCGCGCGCGGTCGTTCCTCCGCGTGGGCACGCTCCACCGAACGCGGGAAGAGAGGGCCATGGCTGATCGACAGCGCACCCGTCGGCGGCTGCCCGCCGCGCTGGTCGGGGCGGCACTGCTCCTGGCCGGCTGCTTCGGGGGACCGGCCGGGGACGACGTGGTGACCCTGGACTACTGGTGCTGGAGCCAGGGACAGGCCGAGAAGGTGGCGGCGTTCAACGCCGCGCACCCGGGCATCCGGGTGCGGCACACCGACGCCGGCGGCGGCACCGACACCGCGACCAAGCTGCTGACCGCCAGCCGCGCCGGGAACGCGCCCGACATCGCGTGCGTGGAGTACCCGACGGTCCCGGCGATGGTGGTCTCCGACGTGCTGAGGGACATCGCGCCCTACACGGCGGAGGTGACCGACGCGTTCTCCCCGGAGATCTGGCGGATGACCCGGTTCGAGGGCGAGGTGTACGGCGTCCCGCAGGACATCGGCCCGATGGTCCTCCTCTACCACCGGGCCCGCTTCGAGGAGTTGGGCCTCGCGGTGCCCGCGACCTGGGAGGAGTTCGCCGAGGTCGCCGAGCAGGTGCGGGAGCGCGACCCGGACAGCCACCTGGCCACGTTCGCGCCCGCCGAGTTCGGCAACTTCGCCGGACTCGCCCAACAGGCTGGCGCCGCCTGGTGGTCGGTCGAGGACCGACGGTGGACGGTGGGCATCGACGACGGGCCGACCCTGCGGGTGGCCGCCTACTGGCAGGACCTGATCGACCGGGACCTGGTGCGGCCCGAGCCCCTGCTCACCCCCGAGTGGAACGCCCGCCTCAACCGGGGCGAGGTGCTCACCTGGCCCTCCGCGCTGTGGGCGCCCGGCGTGATCCACGGCATCGCCGAGGGACAGGCCGGGGACTGGGCCATCGCCCCGCTGCCGCACTGGGAGGGCGAGGGGCCCGAGGTCGCGTTGCAGGGCGGCACCGCCCTGACCGTGACGAAGAACTCCGAACACCCGCGCGAGGCCGCCGAGTTCGCGATGTGGATGAACACGGCACCGGAGGCCGTCGAACTCCAGATCGCCTCCGGCCAGTACCCCGCCTGCCGCAGCGGGCAGGAGACCGCCGCCCACAGCCCGCCGCCCCCGCTCACCGGCGAGCAGGCCGACTACTGGGAGGTGGCCGCCTTCGCCGCCGACCACACGGTGCCCTCCATCTCCTGGGGCCCCAACGTCAGCACGGCGGCCGACGCCTACAACGACGCGGTCTCCGCCGCCGTCCGCGACGGAACGCCGCTCCCGGACGCGCTGCGCGACGTCCACCGCACGGTGCTCGACGACATGACGCGCGTCGGCTTCGACGTCACCGACTGATCCGCTTCGACGTCACCGGCTGATCCGCCGTCACCGACCGACGTCCCGTCGCCACCCGGCTTCCGCCACCGACCGCACCCGGTCACCCCGCAACGGACAGGGCTCCCATGACCTCCACCACCCCCGCCGCCGACCCCGCCCCACCGCCCCGCGCCCCGCGCCGGCGGGCCACCCGCGCGCCGTTCGTCCTCCTGGCGCCGGCCCTGGCGCTCTTCGCCGCCTTCGTGCTCATACCCATCGGCTACGCCCTCTTCCTGAGCACCCAGGGCCTGCGCATCGTGGACGAGGGCGTCTTCGGCATCCGCGACGAGGTCTTCGTCGGCCTGGCCAACTACACCCAGGTACTCGGCGACGCCGACTTCCGGGCCGGCTTCGGGCGCCTGGCCCTCTACGGGCTGATCGCCGTCCCCCTCACCCTGGGCCTGGCGCTGCTGTTCGCGCTGCTCCTCGACAACGCCAGCTCCCGGGCCCGCCGCTTCTCCCGCGTCGCGATCTTCCTCCCCTACGCGGTGCCGGGCGTCGTCGCCTCACTGATGTGGGGCTTCATGTACCTGCCGTCCACCAGCCCGTTCAGCCATCTCACCGAGCGACTCGGGCTGGGCGGCATCCCGTTCCTGGACGGCGGGGCCATCTATCCCTCGCTGGCCAACATCGCCGTCTGGGGCGGCGTCGGCTTCAACATGATCATCATCTACACCTCCCTGCGCGGCATCCCCGGCGAGCTGTACGACGCGGCCCGCATCGACGGCTGCGGCGAGTGGCGGATCGCCTGGCGGATCAAGATCCCGCTGGTCGCCCCCGCCCTGGTGATCACCGGGCTGTTCGCCCTCATCGGCACCATCCAGGTCTATGGAGAGCCCACCATGCTCAGCCCCATGACGTCCGAGATCTCCCAGACCTGGGTCCCGCTCATGCGGATCTACCGGGACGGCTTCGTCCGCGACGACCTGCCGCTCGCGGCGGCCGGCTCGGTGATCCTGGCCGTGGGCACCCTGCTCGTCTCGCTGGCGCTGCTGAGGGTCACCCAGCGGCGGGCCTTCGGAGGTGTCCGATGAGCGGGGCCACCACGCCACGCCGCCCCAGGCTCCTGCCGCACCAGCGGGCCCGACTCCTGCCCACCGTGGTCCTGTTGATCGGCGCGTTCTACGCCCTCGTCCCGGTCGCCTGGATCGTCGTCGCGGCCACCAAGTCCAACGCGGAACTCTTCTCCACGTTCACCTTCCGGCCCGGCAGCGGCCTGTTCGACAACCTCGGCGACCTCTTCGCCTACGGCGACGGCCAGTTCGTCCGCTGGGCCGCCAACAGCCTGCTCTACGCGGGGCTCGGGGCCCTGCTGTGCACCGTGATCTCCACCATGGCCGGCTACGCCTTCGCCAAGTACGAGTTCCCCGGCCGCACCGGGCTGTTCTACGCCGTCCTCGCCGGCGTCCTGCTGCCCGGGATGACGCTGGCCATCCCGCAGTACCTCATCATGACCAAGACCGACCTGGTCGGCAGCTACTGGTCCGTCCTGCTGCCCGGGCTGATCTCGCCGTTCGGGATCTACCTCGCCCGGGTCTACGCCGACGCCTCCGTGCCCGACTCGACCATCGAGTCCGCGCGGCTGGACGGGGCCAGCGAGTACCGCGTCCTGACCTCCATCGGGCTGCCCATGATGTTCCCGGGCATGGTCACCATCTTCATGCTCCAGTTCGTCGGCAGCTGGAACAACTTCCTGCTGCCGTTCATCATGCTCTCCGACGAGGACAGATACCCGATCAACCTCGGGCTCTACACGCTGCTGGCCAAGGGCTCCGGCGAGCCCGCGCTCTACGGCATCGCCATCGTCGGCACCGCCGTCTCCGTGGTCCCCCTGATCTGCCTGCTGCTCTTCCTCCAGCGGTTCTGGCGGCTGGACATGATCAGCGGTGGCCTCAAGGGATGACGCCTCCGGCCCCGTCCGGACCCGGACCGGCCCCGTTCGGACCCGCGGTCAACTCCGGCCCGGCGCCCGGCCGATGACGCGGTCGAGATACGGGTTGGCGAAGACGCCGCCCGGGTCGAGGCGGTCGCGGACCGCCAGGAAGTCGTCGAAGCGCGGGTAGCGCCCGCGCAGCGCCGCCGCGTCCAGCCAGTGCAGCTTGCCCCAGTGCGGCCGGCCGCCGGCCGCGTCCGCGATCTCGGCGACGGCCCGGAAGTACCGCTCGTACGGCAGCCGGTGGTACTGGTGCACGGCCACATACGCGGTGTCCCGGCCGTGGGCGGTGGACAGCCACACGTCGTCGGCCGGGGCGAAGCGCACCTCCACCGGGAACGCGACCGGCTCGCCGCTCCGCGCGACCCAGCGGCGGACCGCCGACACCACCTCCGTCACCGCCTCGCGGGGCACCGCGTACTCCATCTCGCGGAAGACGACCCGGCGCGGGGAGACGAACACCCGGTGCGAGGCCGCGTCATAGGCGCGCGCCGACAGCGCCCGGCCGGCGAGCGCGTTCAGCCGGGGAACCGCCCGGGGCACCGCCGTGCCGAGCCGACACACCGCCTCGAACGCGGTGTTGGACAGGAACTCGTCCTCCCACCAGGCCCGCGCCCGGCCCAGCGGGCGCGGCCGCTCGCCCGGCGGCAGCCGGTTGTTCCGCTTGGTGAGGGTGCGGTCGGTGTGCGGGAACCAGTAGAACTCGAAGTGCTCGTTGGCCGCGAGCAGTTCGTCCAGCCCGCCGAGGACGTCGGCCAACGGCATCGGCCCCTCCTCGGCCCGCAGCACGAACGCCGGCTCGCACCGGAGGGTGACGCTCGCGACGATCCCCAGCGCGCCCAGGCCGACGCGGGCGGCCGCGAACACCTCAGGCTCCGTCTCCGCCGAGCACCGCAGCGACGAGCCGTCCGCCAGCACCAGTTCGAGCGCCCGCACCTGCGCGGCCAGGCTCCCCGAGCGGGCGCCCGTGCCGTGCGTCCCCGTCGAGATCGCGCCGGAGAGGGTCTGCCGGTCGATGTCGCCCAGGTTGGTCATGGCCAGGCCGTGCGCCGCCAGCACGGCGTTCAGCCGGTGCAGGGGAACGCCCGCCTCGACGGTGACCAGGCCCGAGCGGGCGTCCACCCGGATCGGCGCGTCCAGGGCGTCCATCCGCAGCAGCACCCCGTCGGTGACCGCTATCCCGGTGAACGAGTGGCCGCTGCCCACCGCCTTCACCCGCAGCCCCTCGCCAGCGGCCCGCCTGACCGACGCCGCCAACTCCTCGACGCTGGCCGGCCGTTCCACCCGCGCCGGGCGCGCGCTCGCCGTCCCCGCCCAGTTCCGCCACGCGGTCATCGCGTCCCCTCCCTCGCGCCGTCCCTTCGCCCCCACGCCGTCCCCGCGCCGTCCCCGCGCCGTCCCCGTCGTTCTCGCGCCGCCGCGCGGGGGCTTGCGCCGGGCGGCGGCCCCGTTACGGTGGTCGGCACCCGGCCGGCGGCGCCGGCGGACCGACGCACCAGGGGGTCACCGTGGGCGCACCCGTCACTATGGCGCAGCGCGCCGCCGACGACGAGACCCACGCACGGCTGGAACGGGCCACCGCCGCGCTCGACCCCCCGTTCGCCGTGGTCGACCTGGCCGCCTACGACGCCAACGCCGCCGACCTCGCCCGCCGGGCGCTCGGCAAGCCGCTGCGGGTGGCGAGCAAGTCGCTGCGCTGCCGCGCCCTCACCCGGCGGGTCCTGGCCCGGCGCGGCTTCGCCGGCGTCCTCGCCTACACCCTGCCCGAGGCGCTGTGGCTCGCCTCCGACGACATCGAGGACGTGGTCGTCGGCTACCCCACCGCCGACCGGGCCGCCCTGCGGCGCCTGGCCGACGACGAGCGGCTGGCCCGGCGGGTGACCCTGATGGTGGACTCCGTCGCCCACCTCGACCTGCTCCGCGAGGCCGCCCGCCCGTCCGCCGCCCGCCCGCTGCGGCTGTGCCTCGAACTCGACGCCTCGCTGCGGCTGTTCGGCGACCGCCTGCACATCGGCGCGCGCCGTTCCCCGGTCCGCAGCCCGGCCACCGCGCTGGCGCTGGCCCGGGCGGTGGCCGACCGACCGGAGTTCCGCCTCGTCGGGCTGATGGCCTACGAGTCGCAGACCGCCGGCGTCGGCGACGCCCCGCCCGGCGCGCCGCTGCGCGGCCTCGCGGTGCGCGCCACGCAGCGCGCCTCCGTCGCCGAACTGCGCGAACGCCGGGCCGAGGCGGTGGCCGCCGTGCGCGAGGTCGCCGACCTGGAGTTCGTCAACGGCGGCGGCACCGGCAGCGTCGAACGCACCGCCGCCGAGCCGGCCGTCACCGAGATAGCCGCCGGCTCCGGGCTCTACGGCCCGGTCCTCTTCGACGGCTACCGGTCCTTCCGGCCGCGCCCGGCGGCCTACTTCGCGCTGCCCGTGGTGCGCCGCCCGGCGCCCGACGTCGCCACCGTGCTCGGCGGCGGCTGGATCGCCTCCGGCCCGCCGGGCGCCGACCGGCAGCCGCGCCCGGTCTTCCCGCCGGGCCTGCGCCTGCGGGGCATGGAGGGCGCCGGCGAGGTGCAGACCCCGCTGCTCGGCCGCGCCGCCCACCGGCTGCGGATCGGCGACCGGGTGTGGTTCCGCCACGCGAAGGCGGGCGAACTCGCCGAACACGTCCGGACGTTCCACCTGGTGGACGGCGAGCGCGTCGTCGCCGAGGCCCCCACCTACCGGGGCGAGGGCCACGCGTTCCTCTGAACCAGCGAACGCCGGCCATGGCCGGGAACGCCGGCCGGCGAGTCGCGGAGCCCAGGCCGGCGAGTCGCGGAGCCCAGGCCGGCGGCGCCTCGTTCTCCAGGGCGGGCCGAAGGCACGCGCGAGAGGGCGGGGGAACCATGACGGGGCAGGACGACACCCCGCCGCCGCGGGCGGCCGGCCGGGGGCCCGGCTGGTACCGAGGCGACTGCCATGTGCACTCCACGCACTCCGACGGCGGCGAGCTGACGCTGGGGGAACTGGCCGCCGAGGCCCGCCGGTTGGGCCTCGACTTCCTCGCCACCACCGAGCACGCCTCCACCGCCACCCACGGCGCGTGGGGCCGGCACGCCGGCGACGACCTGCTGGTGATCCTCGGCGAGGAGGTCACCACCCGCGACGGGCACTGGCTCGCGCTCGGCCTGCGCCCCCACCAGACCATCGACGCGCGGTACGGCGCCGGCGACGCCGCGCACGACCGGCACCTCGCCGAGGTGCACGAGGCCGGCGGGCTGTGCGTGGCCGCCCACCCGCACGCGCCCTACCCCACCGGCACGCTCCGCCACCCGTACCGGGGCTTCGACGCCGTCGAGGTGTGGAACGGGCAGTGGGCCTCCGACCTGCCGTGGAACGCCGACAACGAGGCCGCCCTCGCCGACTGGGCGCGCGCCCTGGCCGCCGACGTTCCCCGAGGGCGGTGGCGGCCGGCGATCGGCGACAGCGACGTCCATCTCCGGGGCCAGCTCGGCACCCCGGCCACCGTCGTGTACGCCGACGAGTTGGGCGTCGACGCGGTCCTCGCCGGCCTGCGCGCCGGCCGCTGCTGGATCGCCGAATCGGCCGCCGTGGGACTGACGTTCACGGCGCGGGCCGGCGACGCCGAGGCCGGGGTGGGGGAGCGGCTGGCGACGCGGGGGCGGGTCGCCGTGGCCCGGGCCGAGGTCCACGGCGTGCCCTCGGGCACCGTCGGCCTCCACACCGAGGCGGGCCCGGTCCACCACGCGGCCCTGCCGGCCGAAGGCTCCGGCGCCGTCGAGTGGGCTGCCGACGCGCGCCGCCCGGGCGCCTTCGTCCGCGTCGAGGTGCGCCACGCCGACGGGCGGATGGCGGCGCTGAGCAACCCGATCGTCCTCGACTGACCCCCGCCACGCCACTTGGTAGGGCGCCGGCATGGAGATCGAGGTCGACAGAATCTAGCCACCGAACCGCCGGTGGCGCCCTCACTCACCCGGGCCACGCCCGCACCGACGAGTGACCAGTGACCCCCCGCACGCGGCGGCGTGCGTCCGCCTCCCCACGAGGCGTTGACACCTCCGCGTGAACTCCCGGCACGTTCGCACCGCACCGACCCCGGTTCTTCGCGCACCGCTGCCGCGTCTCGCGCCTCCCGCCACCCCGGCCCCACGCCCGGGTGGCCGGCGTCCGCCCGTGGTCGGGTCCCTCCCCGTCAACCCGGCCGGCGGCCACGAAGCCCCGCCGCGCCCCAGGTCACGCCGGAGAGCCCATCCCGGCTGACCGGAAGTGGAAGGAACCCCATGCCCACCCCCTCCGCCATCACCCTCCGCGACCTCGCCTTCGAATGGCCCGACGGCACCGTCGCGCTCGCCAACGTCAACGGCACCTTCCCCACCGGCCTCATCGGCCGCAACGGCACCGGAAAGTCGACCCTGCTCGAACACCTGGTCAACGGCACGGCGCCGCTGCCCGACCGGCCCCACGGACGGCTGCTGACCGAACGGGTCGGATACCTCCCGCAGCGCCTCGACGGCCTCGACGAGGACGCCAGCGCGATGGAGAACGTGCGGGCCGTCGCCCCCGACACGCCCCAGGGAACCGTCCGCAACCAGCTCGCCCGCCTCCTGCTGCGCGGCGCTGCCGCCGACCGCCCGGTGCGCACCCCCTCCGGCGGCGAACGGTTCCGCGTCTCCCTCGCTCGGCTCCTCCTCGCCCAACCGCCCGCCCACCTGCTGGTGTTGGACGAGCCGACCAACAACCTGGACATCGTCAGCGTCGAACAACTGGTGGAGGCCCTCGACGCCTACCGGGGAGCGCTCCTCGTCGTCAGCCACGACGCCGGCTTCCTCGACCGGATCGGCGTGGACACCGTCATCGCCCTCGACCCCGACGGCCGAATGCGCCAACGCCGCGACCTGTCCGCCTGACCCGGCGCGCCCCGCCCCGCGCGGCGGGCCGCACCCGGCTGGCCGCACCGGCGGTGGGCCTGTCGCGCGCCGGCGGAGACTCACGGGCTCGCATCAGACAAGGGCACCTCCCTTCGCGCCGACCGACGCCGCGACCGCCCCTCGGGCAGGCGGAGGACAGCGTGCAGCGGGGTGCCCAACTCGGCCCAGTGGCGCAGCCTTTCCCGGTCCAGCCAGTGCACCTGGTGCCGGTCGCCCCAGGCCTTGGCGTCCCGGGTGAGGTCCGCGTTGGTGACGACGACCGCCGTGTCGGCGCCGTGCACCGGACCCGCCGTGCCCTTCACCTGGTACATCACCGACGACCTGACCTTGTTCCCGACGCGTGTGTGCTTGGCCTGAAGCACGATCCGCCCGCGCCGCTCCTGGTCCGCGATCACATCCGCCGCCTGGTCCCCCTTTCGCCCGACGACCCGGGCCGCCCACCCGTCCCGGATCAACAGGTCGCGCAGCGCGAACTCGAAGGACTTGTCGCCCATCGCGTCCAGGTCGTCGAGACGTATGCGTAACGTGGCCAGCGCCGCCGCCCGTTCCCGTTCCGCTCTGGCACCGCGCCAGGCGCGCCAGCCTCCGCAGAGCGAGCCGCCGAGAGCCGCTGCCAGCGACACCGGCCAGCTACGCACCAGCAACTCGGCCGCCGCTGCCGCCAGTTCGACGAGGGCCGTCAGGAGCGCGACCGCCACCAGCGCCGCCGCCAGCCACTCGCCGCCACCGCGCGGCCAGCGCGGGCGCGGACCCTTCATCGCCGGTCCGCCGACTCGCTCACCGAGGTCTCCGACGTTGCCGGCTCCTCTGCCCCGGCGTCACCGAATCCGAAGACCTGTCCCCACAGCCACACGCCAGCGATGAGCGCGGCGATCGTCCAGCCGCTGAGTCCCCTTTTCGTGTTTCCGCCACCTCGCGCCGTCGGCAGGCGCCGAATGTGTGACCTGACGCGGACGAATCCGTCCGGTACGTGCTTTCCCTGCGGCATGTGCCGTGCCCTCTCCTCCGACGGTGGCACCACCCGGCGCGGCGCCACCTCGAGATCCGGTCTAACAAGCGGCACTGACAGTTCCCGGCCCACGGGCGCCGGTGGGCCGGCCGAGAAACCGCATATGGCCGGCGCCGGCGTGACAGCAGTGGCCGAATTCCACGGAGATCACACACCGAGGAACGCCGCCGAGTTGCCGAAATGAAAGAAGTAGACCGGCTGCGACCATTTGTTCAAGGGAACTGCCGCATGCTTATCGAATGCCCAACGGTCGAGGAGCGGATCAGGACATCCTCGTCTGGCTGAACGGCGGCCGGCCCGGACGTCCGCGTGGCGGGTCGGTGCGCACGCTCCAGCGGCTGTCGGCGCGGCTGAGGCGCGGCTCGGCGTCTCGCTGCGCACCAACCGCCGGCGGGTGGCCGAGCTGGTGGCCGCGCTCGACGCGGACTCCCGCTTCCAGACCGGACTCCGCGCCGGCTCCTGGGGCCTCTCCCGCTGAACGAACGCCTCGGCCCGGCCCGAGAGTCCAGGCCCGACGCCGACCCGAGGGCCCGATCTCCGACGCCGACCCGAGGCCCCGATCTCCGACGCCGACCCGAGGCCCCGGGTGCCGTCCGTCCGGGCCCCGACCGGGGTCCCGTCAGGGCGCCTCGTCCGGCGCCATGGCGAGCAGCGCGATGGCGGCGAGGACGCGCTGGGCGGCGTCGTTGGTGGCGACGGTCCGGCCGTTGGCCGTCCGGATCTCGTCGACGGGCGTGAGCACGGCGTCGCCCTCGACACGCACCGGCGCGCCCCAGGGTCGGCCCGCCGGGTCGTCGAGGAAGGCGCGCCAGGCGCGTGCGCGGAGGGTCGGGTCGTCGAGCTGTTCGCCGGCCCAGGCGGTCACCTTCGCGTAGATGGTGGGGAAGTGGTTCGGGTCGAAGTCGCGGCCGTAGCGTTCGATCCTCTCCTCGGCCGGCGCCTGGGCGAGCCGCGCGAAGTCGAGGAGCGCCCGGCGGAACTCGGGCACGTCGACCAGCTCGATCGTCTCGAACATGATCTGCTCCCCGAGGAAGGCCATGGCGAGGTTGCGGTCGCCGTCGAGGTCCGGCTGGTCGAGCCGGGGCAGATGCCCGTCGGCCGTGCTGTCCCAGCCGACGTGGCCGCCGCGCTCGCCGGTGTAGAGCCCGGCGGGGAAGGAGGCGATGTCCCGCATCCCGTTGACGATCCGGTCGCGCCACCGGGTGTCGCCGGTGCGTTCCCACTCGGTGAGCCAGTTGCTGACCAGGGCGAACCAGTCCGGCCCTATGCGCAACTCGCCGCGCTGGTCGAACGTCGCGTCCGCCTGGAGCGAGGCGCGCATCAGGTCGCCCAGCAGCTCGTCGGCGGTCAGGTAGTAGAGGAAGCGGCGGGTGTAGGACTCGGAGACGCGGGCCTCCTTCGCGCCGTCGCCCCAGTGCAGCACGTTGTGCCGGACGCCCCGGCCGGCGAACCGGCCCGCCACACAGGTGTCGGCCTCGCTCAGGTGCCGGGTCATCGCGGCGGCCAGCCGGAAGGCGTCCGGGTCGCCGGAGCGCAGGAAGGCGTACCAGAGCATGGCGTCGGTGCCCAACTCGGCGTTGTCCCAGGCGAACCCGCCGACGTCGTAGCGCCACACGTGCCGGTCGGAGTCATAGGTGTGCATCACGTCGCCGTAGTCCCAGAAGCCGTACCAGGAACGCTGCTCGACCTCGTGCGCGTAGAAGGCGACGGTGCCGGCGATGTCGTCCTCCATCGCGCGCCGGGCCCGGGTGGAGCGGTCCGGCAGGCTCCACCTCCCGAACTGGCCCGAGGCGTGGTAGGTCTCCGGCGACGCCACCACCTGCGGCCGGCCGGTGAGCGCCCGGGCCAGCTCGGCGACGCGGGAGCGGGAGGGGGTGGCGGAAAACGCCCAGACCTCCATGTCCGTGGAGCGCGAGATGCCCCGGGGATCGCCCCAGCCGTCGCGGTTGTCCTCGTAGGCCAGCCCGCCCCCGTGCCCGCCGTCCGCGTACGGCCGCATGTCCATGGCCTCGCCGGCCGGCGACCAGGACCACAGGGTGACGTCGGCCTCGTCGGTGGCGGCGCCGGTGATGTCCAACGCCCGGGGATACCGCTGCCAGAAGTCGCGGATGCCGAAGCCCAGCCCGCCGCTCACGCCGCCGACGTAGCCGAGGCCGGGGGCGCGGTCGCCGTGCGCGGCGTTGCGCAGCCAACTGACGCCCTCCCTGGTGCGCTTGGCGATCGAGAAGTGCGTGGCCGAGTCCTGGGCCAGCCGGAACTCGTTCCACAGCGGCAGCTCCCGGTAGCCGTCGCGGACCCGCTCGTCCCACTCCGCGAGCGGCGGGGTCGCGGTGCCCGCGACCTGCGCCCGGCGCACGGCCTCGCCGGCGTCCCTCCTCAGGCCGGTCAGGACCCGCACCGGCTCGCCCCAGACCCCGCCGTCCGGGCCAGCGAACCGCACATGGCGGTCGTGCGCCTCGTCGACCATCGGCACCGTGAACCGCAGGCCGAGACCCGCGACGAAGTCCGTGGCCGGATCGCCGTCCCAGACGAAGCTGTGCACCAGCCGGATCGACTCGGCCCCGGCGGTCAGGGAGAGCCGCACCGTCCATGGGAACAGCGTGCGGTCGTCCCCGTCGTCGTCCCCGTCCACGGCGTAGTGGCCGCTCGCCCTCACCACCGCCCGCACCGGACCGGTCCGCTCCACGGCGACCTCGGAGGCCACCCCGGTCCAGAACGTCTGGCGCAGCACGCGGTTGTCGCCGTCCGCCCCGTCCTGGAGCGCGAGCACCAGGCGACCGTCCGTCGCGGTGGTCCGGCCGTCCCGGCTCAAAGAGCGCACCAGGGTGCGGCCGCCGCGCGCCACCCTGACCTCGACCGTGCCGTTGCCCAGGACCAGTTCCCCGTCGTCCTCCCGCACCGTGACCGGCTGTTCCGGCTCGGCCGGCCTGCCGGGCCGGATGCGCAGACGGTCGGCCAGCCCGGCGTCCGCGCCCAGGCAGTGCCCGCTCCACTTGAGGCTGCCGTCCGGCCAGTAGGCCAGCGGCCAGCTCTGCACCGGGACGGCGCGGTCGCGCGAGTCGGTGAGCGCGAAGTCGCTGTCGCCGGCCACCCGGCCCCGTGGCCAGGGAACGCCCCAGCAGGTGCCCGTGGTGGTGTCGGGGACGCCGTCGAGCCAGTGCAGTTCGACGAGGTCCGGGCCGTCCGGCTCGGCTCCGGCGGCGGGGGAGCCGAGGGCCAGGCCGGCTCCGCCGGTCGCGGCCGTGGCCGTGGCGGCGGCCAGGAACGACCGGCGCCCGGGATGCTGGTTCGCCGACATCGGCGCGTCCTCTCAGACGGGGCTCGGGACGGGGTTCGGACGGGGTGGACTGGCGGAACGCCCGGGAGAAACGCCCAACGAAATGTTTCCGCAACCCTGATGCAACCACGGGCGTGGAAGAGGGACAACCCCAAACGTCAGAGAAACAAAAGGAAACTACGCGCGGGCGCCGGGCGGGGCGACGGCCGTCGACTCGCGCGGCACGAGGTCGCACTCGACGGTCGTGACCCCGGGACGAGGCGCCGCCCCCCGCAGGATCGCCTCGATCATCCGGTCCGCCGCCACCGCGCCGACGTCCGGGAGGTTCAGGTCGACACTCGACAGCCGGGGACGGCTGGCCTCCACCATCACCGCCCAGTTGTCGAACCCCATCACGCCGATGTCGTCGGGGACCGAGACGCCCAGCGTCCCGAGCGCGCTGGTGACGCCCCGGGCGATCACGTCGTTCCCACACACCAGCCCGTCGAGGCGCACGCCGCTGTGCACCAGCCGCATCGCGGCCTGCCGGCCCCACTCCTCGCTCCAGGGGCCGTGCAGCGGGTCGACGGCCTGGGCGAGCCCGTGCTCGGCGAGCACCTCGCGCGCTGCGGCTACCTTGACCCGGGCCGCCTCCTCGCGCCGGGGCCCCAGCACGCAGGCGATGTGCCGCCGGCCGGTCGCGACCAGGTGCCGCACGGCGGCCTCGGCGCCGCCCCGGTCGTCCGGCACCACGGAGACGTCGCGCGGATCGGTTGAGGCGCTCGTCGTGTAGACCACGGGCACGCCGACGGCTCCGCGCAGCGGCGGCCGCGTCAGGCGCCCGGCGCCGCTGCCCGCCACGAGGACGCCGTTGACCCGGCGCCGGAGCAGCGACTCCACGAAGTGCTGCTCCCGGATGGGATCGCCGCGGCCGTCGCAGAGCAGGAAGGCGATGTCGTGCTCGGCGAACCGCTCCATGGCCCCGAGCAGCAGCGGCGACGTGCGCCGCATCCCGAAGGGCTCCTGGGTCACTAGGCCGACCGTCAGGTCCCGCGCGGGCGTCGGCTCCAGGGGCGCGCGGGCGGTCCTGAGGCCCAGCTCCCTCGCGGCCCTGAGCACGCGCTCCCGCGTGTCGGGGTGGACGGCGCCCCGGCCCGACAGCGCCTTCGACACCGTGCCGGGCGAGACGCCGACCAGCGCGGCCACATCGCGAGCCGTGACACGCTTTCCGTTCGTCATGGGGGCACCCTACGCCAGGTTTCCGGAAGTTTCCCCGGCGTGTTCGGGACGGGAAATTCCGCTGCGCGGCCGCCGGCCCCGGTCACGGTGGGGACGCGCGCTCGACCGGATCGACACCGTCCACTTCCGCCGGGCCGCTTTCCGGCCCCCGGCTGTCGCCCGCCGCAGGTGGCGCGCACCAACTCCCAGGCGCTGCGGCGCCGTTCCAGACAGCTCTCCGGGCCTCGGCGCACGGACAGGGAGACCCGAACGGGCGCCGTCGGCCGGCGTGCCCCGCCGGGACCATCCCCACCCGTGCGGGTACGGATTCGGGAAAACCCGCCTGAGAGCCCTGGCGCGGGCGGCAGGATGACCCCATGGACCGTGAGGATATGAGGTCGGGCGAGGCGCGGCCGGTGCTGGTGCGGGTTCCCGTGGAACCGGTCGAGGCCGCCGTGGAGGCGGACGCGGTTGACGCCGCGACGCGGGCCGGCGACATGGCGGTCCGTGGGCCGCTGTTCGGCGTCGCGGCGCAGGACGCGAACGACGGACCACGGTGGCGGGTGGTGGTCCCGGTGACCCACGGCTGCCCGCAGACGGCGCGCGACGGACTGAACTCGCTGCTGTGGTTCCGCGCGAAGGACGAGGCCCGGGACAGGGCGGAGCGCCGCGCCCTGTTGGCGGCGGTCAACCGGCTGGAGAACGAGCCCGTTGACGAACTCACCGTGCTGGGAACCCGCTACCGGGTCGTGCGCGCTGAGGAGTACGCCGGCATGGGCCCCGACGGCTTCGAGGGGCCACGCCCGACCGATCCGGAGCCCCTCGTCCCCGACTGGAGCCCGAGCGCCAGGGAGGCGGAGGCCGACAAGGGTCTGGTCCTGGACCCGGACGCGCCGGTCACGCCCACCCAGGCCTCGGAACGGCTGTCGCTGCGCGGTATGACCTACGCCGGTTCCCAGTACCCCGAACACGTGCTGCGCGACTCGCAGCGCGCGCCGCACACCCATCCCGACGTGCTGCTGCTGCCGGTGATGTTCAAGATCGTGAAGCGGACCGGCACGGGATGGGAGTCGGACAGCGGCCTGTTCGTCAGCACGCAGGGCGCCCGCAGGTCGTTGGACTTCTCGCTGACCTACTGGGAACCCCGCAGCCGTGGCCTCATCCCCCTGGACGCCGATCGCCGCGTCGATGCCCGCACGCTGGTCGCCCAGGGAGCCGACTCCGCGGCCGGGGAACTGACCGCCTACGCCGAGGCCGCCGATCGGCTGCGCGAGGGTCGGGTCAACGAACTGGAGGTCCTGGGAACCCTCTACCGGATCGGCCGCATCCGCCGCCTGCTGCGCTGGGGCCCCGACGGCCCCGAGGGCCCGCGCCCCTCCGACGTCAGCCGTCACGAACCCGGCTCCATCCACCCGGTGCTCGACGAGGACGGAAACGTCCACTTCGAGGACGACGAGGACGAGGACTGAGCCGCCTCGGCCAGCCGCGCCGGCGGGATCTGTGGGCGCCGAGGCCGCCTTCGGCGTCCGCCCCTGGCCCGCCGTCGCCCATGGAGGCCGGCCGGTCCCCCGGCCGGCCCCTCGGGCCGCGTCGCGATCAGCGCTCGATCTGCTCGTTCATCACCGATGCCGTCGGGCTCCGCCGTTGGCGCCGAAGCGGGGTGAGCCGCACCTCGCCCGGAGGGTGGCGCCGTTCGACAGGGTCCAGGTAGTCGACGCTGAGCCGTGCGCGAGTGAGGCTGTCGCCGAGACAGGCGACGCGTGTCGTCACGGCGCCTGGGGGCCGGGCGTGCCGACGTGCTCGGTCGGGCAGGTGTCGGTCCGGGGACGGTGGTCGGTGCCGAGGCCGGGAGTGATGGTCAGGATGGACGCCGGCCCCGCCATATCGACCGCGTGCCATGCCCCGGCCGGGTTGACGGTGGCTTCGCCCGGCCCCAGCACGACGCGCTCGGACACCCCGTCCACGTCGCGGGTGACCGTCACCGACCCGCTGAGGCAGACGACCATCTCATCGCCGGAGGGGTGGCGCTCCCAGTGGTCGCCGAGGCCGTCGCCGTCGATGATCGTCACCATCCGGCCCTCGGCGCCGTCCGCCGCGACCGCAGTGCTGTAGGCCCGGAGCACCTCCGGGGCCCAGGCGAAGCCCTCGATGGGGTTCGCTCTCGATCCCAGCCCGAGGTGCACGGGGGTGGTCCGCAGGTCGATGGCACGGTGTTCGTGGTTGACAAGTCTCATGCCGACGATCGTCACGGGTCAGCGCTCGGGTGGTCTTGAAGAAAAGGGAACGGAATCCGACGCGACGGCCGGCCGGTGACTACCCGGCCCTGAGAAGGACTTCGCCGCGACGCCAGACCGTCGGTGACCGGCCCGTGAACTCGCGCCAGTCCCGGACGAGATGGGCCTGGTCGGCGTAGCCGGAGGCGGTCGCCACATCTGTCCACGGGAGCGTGACGTGCGCCGTCGCCAGTTCGTGCGCGTGCTCGAAGCGCAGAACTCGGGCGAAGGTCTTCGGCGACAGACCCGTCTCGCCGCGAAACCGTTCGGTGAGGTACCGGCGGCTCCAGCCCAGCTCCGTGGCCACCGCCCCCACCTGGACGCGGCCCCGCGCGGCGACGAGGAGACGCCACGCCTCGGCCACCTCGGGGCGAACCCGCGACCGGGGGTCGCCGCCGACGCGACGGCCGACGGCTCGCAGGAGCAACGCGTCCAGCACGGCGAACCGCGCGGCCCAGGACGTCACCGCCCGGAGCCGATCGACCAGCTCGGTGCCGAGCGCTCCGAGAAGTTCGTCGAGTGGGACCAGCCGTTGGGCGAGCGCGGCGGCGGGCATCCCGTAGACGGCCCGAGCCCCGAGCGGCGTCAGCGACACCTGCACGCCTTGCTGGCGTCCGTCGTGGTGGATCGCGACGGACCGGCGCATCAGGCCGCCGGCCACGCTGCCGAATCGGGTGACCGGTGACCCGTCGTCCACGCCCGCAGCGACCTCCAACGGGTCGGAGAGACTGATCACCGCGGTGAGCACGTGGCCCGGCGGACCGCAGTGCACCCCCGCCGGGAACCCGCGAAGGTCGAAACCGGCATACGAGCGGACGTACCGCCGCAGGGCGGGGGCCGGACGCGCCTCGATCATGGTGGTCGTAGGGTCCTCCACCGTTGCCAGTGTACGAACCGGCCGCCGGTGGGCTCTCCTGTTCGGCTGTCGCCGGAGCACGGCTGGGTGCGCGTGCGCCGCGGAAGACCGCCGGGCACCGGTCGCCGGCCACCCCGCGGCGCTGCCCGCACCCGAGCGACGAGTCGATCCACGCCGCTGGGGAGGTTCTCAACGATCATCTGACGGGGAGTCGCCTGGGCACGGCCCTCTGGCCCCCTGGTCCCCACGACGGAATCACGGGGGCATCCGAGGGTCGTGCGGTGATCCACGGTCCAGCACGGCAGAAGGCCCGCCGAGTTGGGGGATTCCCCTACTCAGCGGGCCTTCAGCACCGTCGGGACGGCGGGATTTGAACCCACGACCCCTTGACCCCCAGTCAAGTGCGCTACCAAACTGCGCCACGTCCCGGTGCCCGTCTGATCTGGGGCTTCGCCCTCGATCAGCGCGCGGTAGAACCATACCGCATGGCCGGGGGTGCTTGCTCAGCCCCCGGGGCGGGGTCGGGGCGGGAGGTGTTCCCCGGTCGGCTCGGCGTGCCACCAGGCGCCGGTGGCGCGGCGCTCGCGCCAGGTCGTGAAGCGGTAGCGGAGCACCCGCGCCCGCACCCACCTCGGGGGTTCGTCGGGGAACGGGTTGTGGCGCAGCAGCCGCAGCGTCGCGGCGTCGCCGGCCAGCAGCCGGTCGACCAGCTCCCGCATCCACGGCCGGGGAAAGCGCGGGGAGAGCGCCGCGAACCACATCGCCCAGTCCAGCCGCAGATGGAACGGCGCGAACTGGCGTGGCCTGCGCCCGACTTCCCCCGGCTTGCCGTGGAAGCCGTACGGCAGCCACACCGTCTCCGGCCCGATCTCCGCGTCCGCCGTGCCCTCCAGGACGATCTCGTGCCGCAGCCGCGTCACGCTCGCGAAGGCGCCGTAGCTGTTGACCAGGTGCAGCGGGTTGTAGATCACGTTCATCCGCTGGCGCGGGGAGAGCAGGTTGCGCACCGGGTGCCGGCTCAGCGCCGCGACCAGCGCCGCCACCGCCCACGTGGTCGCCGTGAACCAGGTGGGCGCCGCCGGCTGGTCGGCCGGCGGCGCCGGCAGCGGCAGGTGGCGGGCGGCGAGCGCGCCGTCCACGGCGGCCAACGCCAGCAGTATCGTCAGCCAGTTGAGCCACGCGAAGTTGCCCGAGGCGATCAGCCACAGCTGGGTGACGATCACCGCCAGCGCCACCCAGGTGGCCACCGGCCCCGGCAGGAACAGGCCCAGCGGGAGCACGATCTGGGTGACGTGGTTGGCCGCCACCTCCACCCGGTGCAGCGGCCTGGGCAGCCGGTGGAAGTACCAGCTGAACGGGCCCGGCATCGGCTGTGTCTCGTGGTGGTAGTCGAGGCAGCTCAGCCGCCGCCAGCAGCGGTCCCCGCGCCACTTCACCAGACCGGCGCCCAGCTCGACGCGCACCACCAGCCAGACCACCAGGAGCAGGGTGAGCGTCGGCGGGGCGATGGCGGCGTTGCCCAGGAAGACGGCCAGGAAGCCGGCCTCCAGCAGCAGCGACTCCCAGCCGAACGCGTACCAGTGCTGTCCGATGGTGACGATCGACAGGTAGAGCACCCACAGCGTGGCCCACAGCGCCATCGAGCCGGCCAGCGGCACCGCGTCGGCCGCGCCCAGCGCGATCGCCCCGGACAGCGCCGCGCCCAGCCAGGCGACGCCGGCCAGCAGGCGGTCCGAGTAACGCCAGTGGAAGAGGCTGGGCGCCTGGCGGAACGACACCCGCCGCAGCAGCGCGGGCGCCGGGGTGAGCCCGCGTTCCCCGGCCAGTACCCGGAACTCGCGGACGGCGGCGAGGAAGGCGAGCAGATAGATCACCGCCAGCCCGCGCTGGAGCACCAGCCGGGGCAGCCAGGCGTCGGGATCGGCGGCGAGGTCCACGGCGAGATCCATGGACCGTGGTTACCACAGCCGACGGGGCACCCTCGCGAAACGGCCGTTGACGTGCGGCGAAGCGCGACGTAGCTTTCCGCCGTTGATCATTGGGCCGCTCCCGGGAACGGGCGCGGTCAGGAACTGAGGAGGCCGGCCGTGGCGCTGACCGATCTTTCGTTGGACGAACTGCGACGCTATGACTCGGGCGTCGAGCGGCCGGCGGACTTCACCGCGTTCTGGTCCGCCACGCTCGACCAGGCGCGGGCGGCGGGCGAGGGGCGCGAGGTGGAGTACCGGCCGGTGACGGACGTCCGGCTGGCCTCGGTGGACATCTTCGACGTGCGGTTCCCCGGCTGGGACGGCCAGCCGGTCGCCGCCTGGCTGCTGCTGCCGAGGAACGCCCCGGGGCCGCTCCCCGCCGTCGTCGGCTTCCAGGGCTATGGCGGCGGTCGCGGCCTGCCCGTGGACCAACTGCTGTGGAGCGCCGCCGGCTACGCCCACCTCGTGGTGGACAGCCGGGGGCAGGGCCACGACACCCCCGACCCCGACCCGGTCTCGACCGCCCAGTGGTTCGGTGGCTTCATGACCCGTGGCATAGGCAGCCGCGAGGAGTACTACTACCGCAGGCTGATGACCGACTGCGTGCGCGCCGTGGAGGCGCTGCGCGAGCACCCCGCCGTCGACCCGGCCCGCGTGGTGGTCGCCGGCGGCAGCCAGGGCGGGGGACTGGCGCTGTCCACGGCCGGCCTGCTCGGGGACGCGGTGGCCGCCGCGCTGGTGGACGTGCCGTTCCTGTGCGACTACCGGCGCGGCGCCGACCTCGCGGGCCGGGGCCCCTACTCGGAGCTGGTGGCCTATCTGGGGCAGCACCAACGGGTGGAGCCGGCCCGGGTGTTCGACGTGCTGGCCTACTTCGACGGCCAGCACTTCGCGCCCGACGCCACGGCGCCCACGCTGTTCAGCGTCGCCCTGATGGACCCGGTCTGCCCGCCGTCCACGGTCTACGCCGCCTACAACCGCTACGCCGGCGAGAAGGACATCACCGTCTGGGAGTTCGGCGACCACGGCGGCGGGCTCTCCACGCAGTCCGTCCGGCAGCTGGAGTGGCTGGCCCGGCACGGCCTCGGCGCCACGGACTGAGGCGCGGAGGGCGGCACGGCGAGGCCCTTGACCAGGGAGTGGGCACCCCTGGACAAGCCCACCCGATCACCTGTTTTAATTGCGAGCGGTTCGCAACAACAAGTTGGTGACGGCGCGCTCGGCGCTGGGCAGGGGTGTGGTGATGACGGTCCGCAGGCTGGTGCGCGGTGGTGCCGTGGCGGGGGCGGTGGCCGCGTTGGTGGCGACCGCCGGGTGCTCGACACCCGGTGACGACGAGGGCGGCGGGTCCGGCGGCGGAGGCGGCCGGAACAGCGTGGTGGTGGGCATCGCCAACGAGCCGGAGACGCTCAGCCCGCTGCTCGGCTACGGCAAGGACGGCAACTCCAAGATCTTCGACGGACTGCTGCGCCACAACGACGAGTTGGGCCTGGAGCCGGCGCTCGCCACCGAACTGCCCGAGGTCAGCGAGGACGGGCTCACCTACCGCTACCCGCTGCGGGAGGACGTCGCGTTCAGCGACGGGACGCCGTTCACCTCGGCCGACGTGGTCTTCACCTACGAGACCATCCTCGACGAAGGCACCAACAACCCCAACAAGGGCGAGCTTGACCCCGTCGAGAGCGTCGAGGCCGACGGCGAGCACGCCGTCGTCTTCACCCTGAAGTACCCCTACGCCCCGTTCGCCGAGCGCACCGTGCTGCCCATCGCCTCCGAGGAGGCGGCCGGCGACCAGGACGTCAACACCGGTTCGTACAACACCGAGCCGGTCGGCACCGGCCCCTACGTGCTCACCGACTGGTCGGCCGGCGAGCGGATCTCGCTGGAGGCCAACCCCGACTACTGGGGCGGCGCGCCCGAGGTCGAGCGGGTCACCATGGCCATCATCCCGGACGACGACGTGCGCGCCACCCGGCTGCGCTCCGGCGACCTGGACGCGGCCGTGCTGCCGCCCAACCTCGCCGAGGGCTTCGCCGACGAGGAGGGCCTGACCACCATCACCGCGGAGAGCGCCGACTTCCGCGCGGTCACCCTGCCCTCGGACAACCCGGTCACCGGCGACATCGCCGTCCGCCGGGCCCTGGACCTGGCCGTCGACCGCGAGCTGATGGTCGAGTCCATCCTGCTGGGCGCCGGCCACCCCGCCTACAACGCCATCCCCACCGCCAGCCCCTGGTTCGCCGAGGGCACTGAGCGCGCCCACGACCCCGAGGAGGCCGCCCGCATCCTGGAGGAGGCCGGCTGGGAGGAGGGCGAGGGCGGCATCCGCGAACGGGACGGGCAGCGCGCCGAGTTCACCCTCTGGTACCCGGCCGGCGACCGGCTGCGGCAGGAGCACGCCCTGGCCTACGCCTCGGACGCCAAGGACGTCGGCGTCGACATCACCGTCGAGTCCGGCTCCTGGGAGGTCATCGACGGCCGCCTCGCCGAGGACGCGGTGCTCTCCGGCGGCGGCGACCCGGCCGACCCCGACTTCCAGCTCTACAACCTGCTCTACTCCGAACTGGCCGGCAACGGCTACAACAACATGGCCCACTACCGGAACCCGGCCGTGGACGAGCAGTTGGACCTCGGCCGGCGCAGCGGCGACCAGGCCGAACGGGCGGCCGCCTACGAGGCCGTGCAGCGGGAGCTGGCCGAGAACCCCGGCTACACCTTCCTCACCCACATCGACCACGTCTATGTGATGGCCGACGCCTGGGACGGGGTCACCACCCAGGTCGAGCCGCACGACCACGGCCTCGGCCACGGCCCGTGGTGGAACGTGGAGGACTGGCGAGTCCGCTCGTGAGCGCGCCCTGGCCGGCCGTGGCCCGGCTCGTCGGACGGCGGCTGCTCGCCGCCGTCCCGGTGCTGGTCGTGGTCACGCTGGGGATGTTCGCGGTGGCCGCCGCCTCGCCGTTCGACCCGGTCCGGCGCTATGTGGGCGACGGCTCCAGCGCCTCCCAGGAGACCCTGGACGCGCTCCGCGAGAACCTCTCGCCTGACGGGACCTTCGTCGAGCAGTGGTGGAGCTGGCTCACCTCGGTGCTCGGCGGCGACCTCGGGCAGTCGTTGGCGCTGCGGCAGCCGGTCTCCCAGGTGATCGCGGAACGGGTCGGCTGGTCGCTGCTGCTGTGCGCGGTCGCGTTCGTCGGCTCGGTGCTGCTGGGCTGCGCGCTCGGCGTGCTGGCCGCGCGGCGCGAGGGCGGCTGGCTCGACCGGGCCGTCTCCTCGCTCAGCTACACTCTCCAGGCGGCGCCGCCGTTCTGGCTGGCCCTGCTGGCGATCTGGCTCTTCGCGCTCCAACTGGACGTGCTGCCGGCCGGCGGCCTCACCGAGGCCGGCGAGGACACGGTCACCGCAGGCTCCCTGCTGCGCCATCTGGCGCTGCCGGCGGCCGTGTTGACGATCTCGCAGGCGCCGTGGTTCGTGCTCTACGTCCGGCAGGGCGTCGCCGACGCGCTCCACGAGGACCCGGTGCGCGGGGCGAGGGCGCGCGGGGTGAGCGAACGGACCGTGCTCCTCGGCCACGCGCTGCGCTCCGGGCTGCTGCCGGTGCTCACCCTGGTCGGCACGCGCATCCCGGAGCTGATCACGGGCGCGCTGCTGGTGGAGACGGTCTTCAGCTGGCCGGGCATCGCCTCGGCCACCGTGCGCGCGGCGACGTCCACCGACTTCCCGCTGCTGGCCGCGCTCACCGCCCTCTCGGCGCTCGCGGTGCTGGCGGGCAACCTGCTGGCCGACCTGCTCTACGGCCTCGCCGACCCGCGCGTCGACCTGAACGAGATGTGAGTGCCATGCCTCCGGAAGTGTCCCCAGCGATGTCAGAAGAGCCGGCCCGGGAGCCGGCGGGCCGGGAGGTTCGGCCGGCGACCGTCGAGGCGGCGCGGGCGCCGGTGCCCGCGCAGGGCGCGGGCTCCCAGGAGCGTTCCCCGGCGGGCGAAGCGTCCGAGTGGCGTGCGGCCGGGAACGCGCGCCGGGGCACGCGCCGCGTGCGCGCGGTGGCCTCCGTCTCGTTGGTCGGGCTCGCGGCGCTGGCCGTGCTGCTGGTCCCGGCGTTCTTCCCGCTCGACCAGCAGGCCGTCGACCTCACCGCCAAGCTGCTGCCGCCCTCGGTCGAACACCCCTTCGGCACCGACGACATGGGCCGCGACCTGCTGCTGCGCAGCGTCTACGGGCTGCGCGTCTCGCTGCTGGTCGGGCTGGTCGCCGCGCTGGTGGCCAGCGTCCTGGGGCTGGCGCTCGGCTGCCTCGCCGGGGCGGTCGGCGGGCGCGTCGACCGGCTGTTGATGCGGCTGGTGGACACGTTCACCGCCGTGCCGCACCTGCTGATGGGGATCTTCATCGTGGCCATGTTCCGGCCGGGCGTCTGGCCGGTGGTGGCCTCGGTCGGGCTGACCCACTGGGTCTCCACCGCCCGCATCGTGCGCGCCGAGGTGCTGTCGCTGCGCGCGCGGCCCTTCGTGGACGCCGCGATATCCGGCGGCGCCTCCCGGCTGCGGGTCGCCAGCCGCCACCTGCTGCCCGCCGTCCTGCCGCAGGCGGGCCTGGCCGCCGTGCTGATGGTGCCGCACGCGGTGTGGCACGAATCGGCGCTGTCCTTCCTGGGGTTGGGCATCCCGGCGCACCAGGCCAGCCTCGGCACCATGATCAACGGCGCCCGTGGCTCGCTGTCGGCCGGCGACTGGTGGCCCACCCTCTTCCCCGGCCTGTTCATCGTGGTCACCACCCTCGCCATCGCCGGCGTCGCCGGGCTGTGGCGCGAACGGATCAATCCACGCCGCCGATCGGAGCTGGTCCTGTGACCGAGGCCACCGCCGCCGCCACCACTACCACCACGCCGCCCGCGCCGGCCCGGCGGGCGCCGGACGGCGAGCCGCTGCTGACCGTGACCGGCCTGTCGGTCCGGTTCCTGATGCCCGGCGGGCGCGACGTGGCCGCCGTCAACGACGTCTCCTTCGACATCGCGGCCGGCGAGTGCCTGGCGCTGGTGGGGGAGAGCGGCTGCGGCAAGTCGGTCCTGGCCTCAGCCCTGTTGGGGCTGCTGCCGGCCAACGCCCGCACCCGGGGCAGCGCCCGGCTGCGGCCCGAGGGGCCCGACCTGCTGACCGCCTCCCAGGCCACGCTCTCGCGCACCGTGCGGGGCCGCCGGCTGGGGCTGATCCCGCAGAGCCCCTCGGCCCACCTCACCCCGGTGCGCACCGTGCGTGCCCAACTGGAGGAGACCGTCCGCGAGGTCACCGGCACCCCGCGTGCCGGGCTGCGGGCCGCGACCCAACGGGCCGCCGAGCGCGCCGCGTTCCCCCTCGACCACCTGGACCGCTATCCGCACCAGCTCTCCGGCGGGCTGGCCCAACGGGCCGCCACCGCGCTGGCGCTGGTCGGCGAGGCGCCGCTGCTGATCGCCGACGAGCCGACCACGGGCCTTGACCGCGACCTCGTCGACCGCACCGTGGACGAGCTGCGTCGACATGTCGATGACGGGCACGGGCTGCTGGTGATCACCCACGACCTGGCCGCCGCCGAGCGGATCGCCGACCGGGTCGCGGTGATGTACGCGGGCCGCATCGTCGAACTCCGCTCCTCCGCCGCGTTCTTCGGCGAGCCGGGGCCGCGACACCCCTATGCCGCCGGGCTGTTGGACGCGTTGCCGGAGCGGGCGTTCGTCCCGATCCCCGGGCTGCCGCCCGAACTGGACGCGCTGCCGGCCGGCTGCGCCTTCGCTCCGCGCTGCCCGGCGGCCTCCGACACCTGCGCCACCCTGCCCGCCTTCGACGGCGGCCTGGCCTGCCACCACCCGCGAGAGGCCGCCGCCGATGACTGAGCCGAGGTCGTCAGTGTCCGAGTCGATGCCTGAGTCGGAGTCGTCGATGTCCGAGCCGGAGCCGCAGGCGCTCGAAATCGAGCCGCCGATGCTCGAACTGGACGGGATCACCGCCGGCTACGACCGTCGCGCCCCGGTGGTGCGGGGGATGTCCCTGACCGTCGCCGACGGCGAGGCCGTGGGCCTGCTCGGCCCCAGCGGCTGCGGCAAGTCCACGCTCGCCCGCGTCGCCGCGCTGCTGCACCGCCCCTACGCGGGCACGGTGCGGCTCGCCGGCCGGCCGGCGACGGGCTTCCGCTTCCGCGCCGCGCGTGAGCAACGCACCAGCGTCGGCATGGTCTTCCAGCAGCCACGGCTGGCCGCCGACCCCAGGATGACGCTCCGTCAACTGATCGCGGCGCCCGCCCACGCCACCGGCCGGGGCGAGGAACTGCGCGGGCGGGTGGACGAGTTGGCGACCACCGTGGGGTTGACGCCCGACCTGCTCACCCGCCGTCCACACCAGGTCAGCGACGGGCAGCTGCAACGCGCCTGCGTGGCACGCGCGTTGCTCCTCACGCCCCGGCTGCTGATCTGCGACGAGATGACCGCGATGCTGGACGCCTCCACGACGGCCGCGCTGGTCGCGGTCGTCGAGGAGTACCGGTCGACGAACGGGGCGGCGCTGCTGGCTGTCGGACACGACCGGGTGCTGCTGCGCCGCTGGTGCGACCGGGTGGAGGACTTCCCCTCCTTCGCCGAACGGGCCGCCGGCTGAGGCGCCTTCGCGGGCGGTGGGGGCCCGGGCCAGCGAACGGGGCGGGTGGCGCGGCGCCATCAGCCCCGGGAACGCCATCAGCCCCGGGAACGTCATCAGCCCGGGGAATGCCATCAGCCCGGGGAACTACGACCCCGGGCTAGGTCGGGGTGCGGGAGATCAGCCCGTGGTCCGATGACGGATACCGTGTGTGACCGGCACCGTGGGGGCATGAGCACCAGCCCGGCCGCAGCGGCCGTCACCAGCCGTCAATCACCCTCCCGCTTCGGCCCGTTGGGCCGCCGACGCCGCGCCCTGGCAGTGCCGGCGGCGCTGGCCGTGTTGGCTGCCCTGCTCGCCGCCCCGCTCGCGGCCCTGCTGGTCCCGCCCGTGGTGACCGGTGGCCCCGGGCGCCCCCCGGGGAGCCCCGCCGCGCGCCGCGCTATGCCCCGAAGCGTTCGGCCACCCCACCCACCAGCACGCCCAGGACCAGCAGCACCACGGAGGCGAAGACCTCGTAGCCGTCGAGAAGACCGATCCGGTGCACCAGGGTCCACACCTCGAACCGGTCCCAGAAGTAGTGCACCAGGCCGCCGGCCCCCTGGGACAGCAGCACGAAACAGAGGAGTCCAAGAAGCTTGCTCATGCCGAGGACGCTAGGGACGACGAAGGCGCACCGCGTCCTGCGGAGGTCGCCGGCCGCCGCGACCCTGGTCGCGCGTCCCGACGACCAAGGGATGACGTGCGACGACCAAGGGATGAGGCGCCGGGGAACGGTCCCGCCCGGACCGCGGGCCGGGTACCGTCGGGAGGCGTGAACGAACGCACCCCGCCGGGCGGTCGGGACCGGGACCGGGGCCGACGACAGCTGACCGTCGACCTCGCCATGATCGGCCTGGCCGCCGTCGCCACCGTCCTCACCTCGGGCGTGCTGGCCGGGGAGACCCACGAGGACCCCGACCTGGTCGTCATCGACCAGGTCGTCTCGGCCCTCGCCTGCGGGCTGCTGTGGTGGCGCCGCCGCCACCCGGTGGCGATCGCCCTGGTCATCCAGGTCCTCTCGCTTCCCTCACACGCCATGGCGGGCCCGGTGCTGGCGTCGTTGTTCACCGTCGCCGTGCACTGCCGCACCCGCACCCTGGTGCTGCTGGTCCTGCTGAAGCTGACGCTGATGCCGGTCAACGTCGACCAGCGGCCCGAGTCCAGCGTCTCCGACGCCGCCTCGGTCGCCTTCATGCTGGTCGTGATGACCGCCGTGGTCTCCTGGGGCCTGTCCGTGCGCTACCGCAGGCGGCTGCACGAGACCCTCTACGAGCAGGCGCAGCGCCGCACCCGGGAGGCCATCGCCCGCGAGATGCACGATGTGCTGGCGCACCGGCTGTCGCTGCTGAGCGTGCACGCCGGGGCGTTGGAGTACCACCCGGACGCCTCGCCCGAGCAGGTCAGGGACGCCGCCGCCGTCATCCGCTCCAGCGCCCACCAGGCGCTGGAGGAACTCCGGGACGTCATCGGGGTGTTGCGCGCCGGCCCCGAGGGACCGGCGGCGGAGCGGGCCGGCTCGACGCGCCCCCAGCCGACCCTCGCGGACCTCCCACAGCTGGCCGAGGAGTCCCGCAGGGCAGGCACCCCCGTCCAACTCGACACCGCCGTCCAACGCGACACCGCCGTCGGTCCCGGCGGCACGGTCGGGCCCGACCGTGGCGCCGCCGAGCGGCCCGCGTCGCCGCCCGAGGCCCTGGGGCGCACCGTCTACCGCGTGGTCCAGGAGGCCCTCACCAACGTGCGCAAGCACGCCCCGGGCGCGAAGGCCCTCGTCCATGTCGCGGGCGCCCCGGGCGACGGCATCACCGTCCGGGTCAGCAACCGCGTTCCCGCCCCCCAGGCCGCCCGCGTTCCCGGCGCCCGGGTCCCCGGCGCCGGCGCCGGCCTGACGGGCCTGCGGGAGCGGGTGACCCTGGCCGGTGGCCGGCTGGAGCACACCAGGGGGCGCGATGACTTCGTCCTCACCGCCTGGCTACCGTGGCCGGCATGACAATCGGCGTGCTGCTGGTGGACGACGACCCCCTCGTCCGCTCCGGGCTCCGCCTGATGCTGGGGGCCGCCGAGGACATCGCCGTCCTTGGCGAGGCGTGCGACGGCCGCGAGGTGCCGGCCCTGGTCGCCGAACACCGACCCGACGTGGTGCTGATGGACATCCGGATGCCCGGCATGGACGGCCTGGCCGCCACCGAGCGGCTGCGCCAGCGCGACCCGGCGCCCGAGGTGATGATGCTCACC
This sequence comes from Streptomyces triticirhizae, assembly GCF_003696235.1. Lineage (GTDB taxonomy): Bacteria > Actinomycetota > Actinomycetes > Streptomycetales > Streptomycetaceae > Streptomyces > Streptomyces triticirhizae. The sequence goes on along the minus strand of NZ_RFFJ01000018.1, from coordinate 12,372 downwards.
ACCTTCCACGCCGACGAGCACGTCGTGCGCGCCCTCCGCGCCGGCGCCGCCGGCTATGTCCTCAAGGACACCCCGCCACAGGAGATCGTCGCGGCCGTCCGCCGGGTCGCCGCCGGCGAGCCGGTGCTCTCCGCCGACGTCACCCGGCGCCTGATCGCCCAGGTCGCCGGCTCCGGCAGGGAACGGCGCCAGGCCCGTCGCAGGGTCAACGCCCTGCCCGAACGGGAGCGCTCCGTCGCGCTGCTGGTCGGCCAGGGCAGGTCCAACGCGGAGATCGCCGCCGCGCTGTACCTGTCGGTGCCCACTGTGAAGACCCATGTCTCCCGGCTGCTCGCCAAGCTCGACCTGGCCAACCGCACCCAACTCGCCCTGCTGGTCCACGACGCCGGACTCCTGCCCGACGAGCCGCGCTGAGGTCCGGCCCGCCCTCCGTGCCTGCGCGCGCCCGGGCGCCTCAGGGCTTGCGGGCGATGCCGCCGTACATGCCGATGTCCTCGTCCCTGATGCCGGCCGGCTCGGTGCCGTCCGGGCGCCACTTGTGGATCTGGACCACGCCGGGTTCCACCAGCTCCAGCCCCTCGAAGAACGCCTCCGCCTCCGGCAGGTTCCGCAGCCGCATCGGCATCCCCCGGGCCGCGTACTCCCGCGAGACGCGCGCGATCTCCTCCGGCGCGAAGTCGGCGGTGCCGATGGTCATCGCCAGATAGCTGCCGGAGGCCAACGGCTCCAGCAGCCGGTTGACGATGCCCACCGCGTCGTCCTCGTCCAGCACGAAGTGCACGATGGCGATGACCGTCAACGCGACGGGCTGGCCGAGGTCGAGCGTCGCGCGCAGCTCCGGGGCGGCCAGCACGCCGGCCGGGTCCCGCATGTCGGCCTCCACATAGGCCGTGCGGCCCTCCGGCGTGCTGGTGAGCAGCCCGCGCGAGAGGGAGAGCACGATGGGGTCGTTGTCCATGTAGACGACGCGCGCCTCCGGCGCCACCTCCTGGGCGATCTCGTGCAGGTTCGGCGAGGTCGGGATGCCCGTTCCGATGTCGAGGAACTGCCGGACGCCGGCCTCCGCCGCCAGGTAGCGCACCGCCCGGTGCATCCAGTCGCGGTTGGCGCGCATGTGGATGGGCAGCGCCGGCCACTCCACACACATCGCGTCGCCTGCCTCCTTGTCGGCCGGGTAGTAGTCCGCCCCGCCCAGGATGTAGTCGTAGATGCGGGCGGAGTGCGCGCTGCCGGTGTCGATGCGGTCGGCAGGCCAGCCGTTCTCGGACATCTCGGGTCCCTTCCGCCGGCGAGTCCTTCTCGCCGGCTCACAACCACCCCGCCACGCCGGGGAGTTCGTCCCGGAGTTCGCTCCCGAGTCCGGTCTCGGGGTTCGCTTTCGAGTCCGGTCCCGGAGTCCGGTCCCGGAGTCCGGTCCCGGAGTCCGGTCTCAGAGTCCGGCGCGGAGCGAGGCGAGGATCTCGGGGGTGCGGGTGTCGGGCGACGCCTGGGCGCCCAGCCGGTCCAGGGCTTCCCGGTAGACGAGGACGTCCGCCCGGTCGTCGAGGTAGACCGCGCCGATCAGGCCCGCCAGATAGACGACGTCGGGGAGTTCGCGCGCGCTGAACCGGAACAGGTGGAACGCGCCCGCGCCCAGCGCCGGGTGCGGCCCCCGCCCGAACCGCATGATCTGGAGCGTCACATGCGGGAGTTCGCACAGCTCCAGCAGGTGGTCGAGCTGCTCGCGCATCACCGCCCGGCCGCCCACCGGCCAGCGCAGCGCCGTCTCGTCCATCACCACCCACAGCCGGGGCGGGTCGGCGCGCCCCAACAGCTCCTGTCGGCGCATCCGCAGCGCCACCCGCCGTTCCAACGCCGCCGGCGCGGCGTGCGGGTTCTCCGTCTCGATCAACGCCCGGGCATAGGCCTCCGTCTGGAGCAGACCGTGCACGAACTGCGGCTCGTAGGCGCGGATCTGACGGGCCGCCTGCTCCAGGTTGAGGTAGGCGGCGAACCAGTCGGGCAGCGCATCGCGGTAGGTGTGCCACCAGCCGCGCTTGTTGGCCTCGCGGACGGCCTTGAGGAAGGTGTCGACCTCCTCGCGGTCGTCGACCCCGTAGGTCTCCAACAGCTTCTCGACATCGCCCAGTCGGAGCCGGGCGACCTTGGCGGCCTCGATCCTGCGGATCGTCGAGTGGCTCACGCCCAACGCCTCGCCCGCCTGGTGGTAGGAGAGCCCGGCGCCGCGGCGCAGCTCCTCCAGCTGCCGGCCCAGGATCACGCGCAGCACGGCCGGTGCGCCTCCCCAGTCCGTTCCCTGGATCAAACTGACGCCTCCTCGACCGTGCGCGACGCGTCCCACGGCGTCCACTCGTGAACCCACCCTAGAGTCATGGCAGTGGCGATATGCAAATTGCAACTTACCTGTTGCGGACTGAACTTGGCAGTGCCAGAGTGACTGGGAGCGTTTACTTCCGGCATGACCCGTGGCCGGACGCGGGGGAAATACCCCTTTCTGTCCGGTTGTTGGCGGGTTCTGTGCGCGCATCAGCAGAGAAAGGCAGCGCCATGCTCTCCCTCGCCGCCGCGGCCACACAGCGATCCTCGCGACCCGCCCGTGGTGAGCTTCGCTTCCGGCTGCCCGCCGAGCTGAGAGCCGCCGGCCAGGCGCGCCGCCGGGTCCGCTTCGCCCTCGCCGCCTGGGGCGTGAGCGACGAGACGGCCGAGACGGTGGAGCTGGTGATATCCGAACTCACCGCCAACGCCGTCCGGCACACCGAGAGCGCCACCGTCGACTGCCGGCTCTGGGACGCCGGCGACCGGCTCGGCGTCGAGGTCACCGACGAGCACGCCGGCTCCCGAACGCCCCGCCCGCGCGCGGCCGGGGTCGACGAGGAGTGCGGGCGCGGGCTGGCCCTGGTCGACGCGCTCAGCCTCCGCTGGGGCGTGGCCCCGGCGCGGCTCGGGATCGGGCAGCGCGTCTGGGCCGAACTGCCGCACGACGCACGGGAGAACGACGCGGCGGCCCCGGCCGGCCGTGGACCGAACCGCCCCGCCGAGCAGAGGTTCTGACGCCGCCTTATGGTTCAGTTCACCCACCCCACGCCCCGCCCGCGTCACCTGCGGGTGGTGCACAGCCGCCGTCCCGGCTGGCTGGAGAGCGATGTCGTCGAGATGCCCAGGGAGCACGGCCACCGCGTGCTGGCCGGCCTGCCCCGCCCGGGCGCGATCTTCGCGGTCGGCCCCAGCTGGTGGTGGCCCGTTCCCAGCGGCTCCCAGACCGGCATGTGCTGGCCGGCACCCACCCGCTACCTCACCGACGTCCGGCTCGCCATAGCCGCCCCACCCGAGTGGGCCGGCGAGGGCCTGTGGGCCCCCCGGCTGATCCACTGGCCGCACCACGGCATTCCCTACAGCCAGCCGCTGTTCCTCTTCATCTCCGTCTGCCGCCTGGCCGGCGTCGACCCGGTGGCCACCACCACGGCGGGCGACCTCACGGCGAACTAGGCGTGTGGTCCCGGGACGTTGGTGACGCGTGTGGTCGGGGGTTCGGGGCGATGGGCCCCGCCCCGTCGGAACGACTGGAGCGCCGCTCCGTCAACGCCCGCCCGGCGAGCCGGAACACCGTCGCGTCCCGCGCCGCCTCGTCCACCACGACGTCCTCGACCCGGGCGCGCGGCCCGGGGAACAGCGGAAACATCACCAACGTCACCACGCGACCACCCTGCCCTCCCAACGAGCCGTCAGCACCGTGACCGCCTCGCCGGCACGCACCCGCTCCACCGCATCACGATCCAACGCCCCGGCCTTCCCGGAGAGTTGGGGCAACAGGCGGGCCAGCGCCCCGACCAGCTCGTCGTCCGCCGCACGCACCACCGCGACATCGACGCTCACGGCCGGAGACCACCCCCACCACCCGACGACGGGCCGGGCCCGGCGGCGGTGCCGGTTCTCACGCCGCCGGAGCCCACGCCGGCAGCGATTCCGCGCGGCGCAGCCACTCCTCGGGGGCGGCGGCCACGCCGATCCGTGCCGCGACCACGCCGCCGGTGATCGCGCAGGTCGTGTCGACGTCCCCGAGCCCCTCGGCGACGCACCACAACGCGTCGGCCAGATCGTCGAGATGCCGCGCGGCCGACCAGAGCGCGAACGGCACCGTGTCGTCCGCCCGCATCCGGGCGCCGCTGCCCAGCGCCTCGGCGGCCGCGCCCGGAGCCGTCGCCGCCGGCAGCGCCGCCGCCCGTTCCAGCCCCTCCCGCACCAGGCCCGGCGGCGTGAACCCGGCGACCCGCCGCAGCAGGGAACCCGCGTCCACCGGCCCGCGCGCCGTGACCGCCAGCGCCGCCGCCACCGTCACCGCGACCGCGCCGGCCACCCCCTCCGGGTGCCGGTGGGTCACCTCAGCCGCGAGCACGGCCCGCTCGGCGGCCAGCCCGGGATCGTGGGCCAGCAGCGCGCCCAACGGGGCGGCCCGCATCGCCGCCCCGTTGCCCAGGCTGCCCTCCCCGCCGAAGAGCGCGCGCGAAGCGGCCCGCCAGGCCGCCGGCTCCTCGGCCAGCCGAGGCAGCAGCTCGTGCATCCCCGAGGCGTAGCCACGCCCGTCGTCCGCCCGGTACGCCAGCCCGAACTCCCGCGCCACGGCATCCGGTTCGACCGCGCCGTCCGGCCAGGCCGCGCGCAGCAGCGCCGCCGCGAGCGCCGTGTCGTCCGTCCACGCCCACCGGGGCGCCTCGGGCGTGCGCCGCGCCCGGATCAGCGCCAGCGCGTCCCCACCCGCGCGCAGCACCGGGAACCAGGTCTCGCCGAACGCGTCTCCCAGGGCCAGACCGCGCAGGCTGTCCAGGGCCGCCACCGTGCCACGTCGCATCCCCCCATCCTGCGCCACCGCCGCCGGGCGGGGCCATGCGCCGCCGGGAATCCACCGGGAATCCGCCGGGCGGCGCCCGCGTTCCAGCAGAACATGAGCACCGCCCCCGTCGCAGTCCCCGTTGGCCCGCCCGCCGTCCTGGCCAGGACCCGCTGGTCCGTGCTGGACCGCGCCCAGGTCCGCGCCGGGCAGACGCCGGCCGAGGCGCTGCGCGCCACGGTCGACTTCGCCCGCGAGGTCGAGCGGCTCGGCTACCACCGGTTCTGGGTGGCCGAGCACCACGCGGTGCCCGGCGTCGCCGGGGCCGCGCCCACCGTGCTGGCCGCCGCCGTCGCGGCCGCCACCGAACGTGTCCGGGTGGGCACCGGCGGCGTCATGCTGCCCAACCACCGGCCGCTGGTGGTCGCCGAGCAGTTCGGGGTGCTGGCCTCCCTGCATCCCGACCGCATCGACATGGGCCTGGGCCGGTCCGTCGGCTTCACCGGCGCCGTGCGCCGCGCGCTGGGCGCGGAACGGGAGGCCATGGACGGCTTCGCCGACCAACTCGCCGAACTGCTCGACTACTTCGCCGGGCGGGGCCCGGTGCGCGCCGTTCCCGCGCAGGGCCTCGACGTGCCGGCCTTCGTGCTGGCCACGGGCGCCGGCGCCGACATCGCCGCCGATCTCGGCCTGCCCCTGGTGCTGGGCGCCTCGGCCGACGCCGCCCGCACCCGCGCGACCGCCGAGCGCTACCGGGACCGCTTCACGCCCCGCGCGCCCGGGGGCGCGCGCCCCTACCTGGTGCTGGCGGTCAACGTGGCGGTCGCCGAGACCGACGAGGCCGCCCGGCGCCGCCAGCTGCCGGAGGCGTGGGCCGTGGCCCACTCCCGCACCCGGGGCGACTTCCCGCCGCTCCAGCCGCCGGCCGCGATCGCCGAGCGGCGGCCGACCGAACGGGAGGCCCGTTATCTGGCGGAGGCCCTGGCCGGGCAGGTGCACGGCGACGAGGTCACCGTCGTCCGGCAACTGACCGAGCTGGTCACCACGACCGGCGCGGACGAGGTGCTGGTCACCTTCGCGACCCACGACCCGGCCGAACAGCTCGACTCCTACCGCAGGTTGGCCCGGCTGGCCGGCCTCTGACCGGCCCTCGGTTCATCGTGGAACGCGATCGATGAGCTGACGAACATGTGTTGGACTCATCGATCGTCCCGGGCCGAGACTGCCCTCATGACAACTCCGGTCACACCAGGGGCAGATCCCGTCGGCGGGGGCCTCCTCGGGCGCACCGCCCTGACGGCGCTCGCGCCGGCCGTGTGGGGCACCACCTATGTGGTCACCACCGAACTCCTCCCGCCGGGGCACCCGCTCTTCGCCGCCCTGCTGCGCGCCCTGCCCGCCGGGCTGGTCGCCGTGGCCATCGGCCGGGCGCTGCCGCGCGGCGCCTGGTGGGGGAGGGCCGCCGTGCTCGGGGTGCTCAACATCGGCCTGCTCTTCCCGCTGCTGTTCGTCGCGGCCGAGCGCCTGCCCGGCGGCGTCGCCGCGACCCTCGGCGCCGTCCAGCCGCTGGGCGTCGCCCTGTTGGCGGTGGTGGTCCTCGGGCACGGCCTGAGCGCCCGGCGCCTGGCCTGGGGCGTGGCCGGGGTGGTGGGCGTCGGCCTGGTGGTGATCGGGCCCGACGCCGCGTTCGACGCCGTGGGCATCGCGGCGGGCCTCCTCGGCGCCCTCGGCATGGCGCTCGGCGTCACGCTCACCAAGCGCTGGGGGCGGCCGCCCGGCGTCGGCCCCACCGCGTTCGCCGGCTGGCAACTCACCGCCGGTGGACTGTTCCTGCTGCCCCTCACCCTGCTCGCCGAGGGCGCGCCGCCCGCCGTCGACACCCGGGCGGTCGTCGGCTACCTCTGGCTCGGCGTGATCGGCGGGCTGGTCACGTTCGCGCTGTGGTTCCGGGGCATCGGCATCCTGCCGGTCACCTCGGTCGCCGTGCTCGGCCTGCTCTCGCCGCTGGTCGCCGCGCTGCTGGGCGCCGCCCTGCTCGGCGAGACCCTCGGGCCGGTGCAACTGCTCGGCTTCGCGCTCGCCCTGGCCGCGATCGTCGCCGGTCAACTCCCCGGCCGCGCCCGCCCCTTGCCCGGCACGGCGACCCGCACCGAGTCCCGCACCGAGTCCCGTGCCCCGACCCGCGAACCCGCACCGTCGCCCGATCCGGGAACTGAGCCGGGTGCCGGGCCGGTCACCGGGCCGGGACCCGAACGGGCCACCCGCTGAGACCGCCGAGCCCCCGGGCGCGGCGACGGGCCGCGTTCAGGGGCGCGGCGAGCCCGACTCGTCGTACCGGGCCCTGGCCGCGTCGACCTGGTCCAGGTGGGTCCCCGCCCACTCGGCGAGGTGGGCGAAGAGCGGGGCGAGGCTGCGCCCGAGTTCGCTGATCTCGTACTCGACGCGCGGCGGCACCTCCGGATGGTAGGTGCGGACCACCAGCCCGTCGCGCTCCAGCTGGCGCAGGCGCTGGGTGAGCACCTTCGGCGTGATGCCCCCGATCCGCCGCTCCAACGCGACGAACCGCTGGCGGCCGAACGCGTGCAGCGACCAGAGGATCGGCGTCGTCCACCGGCTGAACACGATGTCCACGACCGGGGAGATGGGGCAGGCCGACTCCGGGTCGGCCGTGTCGGCCAGGGCTTCGGGGACCCAACGACCCGCCTCGGTCGCCATGCGCCACATCCCTCCGGGGTAGTCACTTTCTCCTGGGTACCTACTATATTGAGGCTGTTAACGTCCCGGTCGTCGCAACAGAGAGCGCCGACAAGGGAGTTCAGAATGATCGTGGTGACCGGAGCGACCGGGAACGTCGGACGGCCGCTGGTGCGGGCCCTCGCCGAGGCGGGGGAGCGGGTGACGGCGGTGTCACGGGGCCGGGCCCCGGTGAACCTGCCCGACGGCGCCGACCACGCGTCGGCCGACCTGGCGGACCCCGAGACCCTGCGGCCCGCCCTCGACGGCGCCGAGGCCCTCTTCCTGCACGACGGCGGCGCCGGCGGCCAGGGACTCGACCCGCGCGCCGTTCTGGCGGTGGCCGCCGACGCGGGGGTGCGGCGGGTGGTGCTGCTGTCCTCGCAGGGCGTGGTCAGCCGGCCGGACTCGGTCTCGCACGGCGGCGTGCTGCGGGCCGTCGAGGAGGCGGTGCGCACCTCGGGCCTGGCCTGGACGATCCTGCGACCGGGCGGTTTCGCCTCCAACGCCCTCGCCTGGGCCGGCTCGGTGCGCGCCGAGCGAACCGTCGCGGCGCCCTTCGGCGACGTCGGTATCCCGGTGATCGACCCGGCCGACATCGCGGCGGTCGCGGCGGTGGCCCTGCGCAAGGACGAACACGCCGGCCGGATCCACGAGTTGAACGGGCCCGCGGCCGTCACGCCCCGGCAGCAGGCCGAGGCGATCGGCGCCGCCCTCGGCGAGCCGGTGCGGTTCGTCGAGCTGACCCGGGCCGAGGCGCACGCGCGGATGGCCGCGTTCCTCCCGGAGCCCGTGGTGGAGACCACGCTGGCCGTCCTGGGCGAGCCCAACGCGACCGAGCTGCGGCTCAGCCCGGACGTCGAACGGGTCACCGGCCGCCCGCCCCGCTCCTTCGCCGACTGGGCGCGCGGCACCGTCGAGGCGTTCCGTTAACGGAGAACCGCGCCAGGGGTGTCGGCGGCGCGTCAGCCGACGATGCCCCGGGCCAGGCCCATCGCCACCAGGTCCTGGGGCCGCAGCCGCAGCCGTTCGGCGACCTCGGCGACCGCCGAGGGATCGGACACGTCCCGCTTCAGCACGGCGGCGGCCGGCTCGGGGGCCAGCACCGAGTAGTAGCTCCCCGGCGTCACCCAGATCCGGTCCGGCGCGGTCAGCGCGACCGCGCCGCCCGAACCGCCCTCGCCCACCACCAGGGTGGTCACCGGGACGCGCGCCGCCGCCAGCGCCGTGATCGTCTCCGCGACGGCCGCGCCCACGCCCTCCCGCTCGGCCCGTTCGTCGTTGGCCGCGCCCGGGGTGTCCACCAGGGTGAGCACCGGGATCGACAGCCGGTCGGCGAGCCGGATCAGCCGGGTCGCGGAGCGGAACCCGGCCGGCGTGGTCCGCGTCCCCAACTGCGCCACATAGCCCGCCGAACGCCCCTCCGCCTCGCCGAGCCCGACCAGCAGCCCAGGATCGGGGCAGGCCAGCGGCGCCAACCGGTCGAAGGCGACGGCCAGATGGGCCCGCGCGCCCGGCCGGTCGGCCGACCTGGCCCGTGCCACCGCCTCCCAGCCGGTCGCCGGCGGCGCGCCGCCGCCCGGCACCGGGGGAGGGGGCACCGGCCCCTTCGCCGGGCGGGTCAGCAGCGCGAGCCAGCCGGCCACCGCGCCCGGCAGTTCCTCCCACCCCACCAGCGCGTCCACCTGCCCGGCGGCGGCCTGCGCCTCGGCGGTGTAGGCCGCCGGGTCCGCGCCCTCCGGCCGCACCCGGGCACCCGAGAAGCCCACCTGCGTCCCGGGCAGCGCCAGCCGCACATCGGCACCCGCGCCCAGCGTCGCCCAGCCGCCACCCGTCACCGGCCCGGCCAACACCGCCAGATGCGGCAGCCCGGCCGCCCGCAGCCGAACCATCTCCCGCGCGATCACCTGGAGCTGGGTCAGCGCGTGCATCCCCTCCTGCACCCGGGTGCCGCCGGACGCCAGCAGCGAGACCACTGGAAGCCGCAGGTCGCGCGCGGTGCGCAGCGCCGCGCCGATCCGCGCCCCGGCGGCGCGGCCGATCGAGCCGCCGAGAAAGCCGAACTCGAAGGCCAGCAGCACCGCCTCGCAGCCCCCGACCCGACCCACCCGGGCCACCACCGCCTCCGCCTCACCCGAGCGCGCGGCGGCCCGCGCACGGGCGTCGTCATAGCCAGGCCAGCCCAGCGGCCCGTCGGCGGGACCGGCCTCGAACCCGACCGGCAGCGGCGTCGACCCGGGCGCCACCGCGTCCAGCAACTCCCGGGCGGGACGGGCCGGTTGACTCACACCAGCTCCCGCTTCAGCACCTTGCCCAGGTCGTTGCGTGGCAGCGCGGCCAGGAACCGCACCTCGCGCGGCCGCTTGTGCGCGGCCAACTGCCCGACCACATGGTCGCTCAGCTCCTCCAACGTCGGCGGGTCCGCCGGGTCCCTCGGCACCACCCAGGCCACCACCCGTTCCCCCAGGTCCGGATCCGGCGCGGCCGTCACCGCCGCCTCGGCCACGCCCGGGTGGGCCAGCAGCACGTTCTCGATCTCGCCCGCGCCGATCTTGTAGCCGCCGCTCTTGATCAGGTCGGTCGAGCGGCGCCCCACGATCCGGTAGCCGCCCGTCGAGTCCCGGGTGGCCATGTCGCCGGTGCGGAACCAGCCCCCCGCGTCGAACGCCTCGGCCGTCGCCTCCGGCCGGTTGAGATAGCCGCTGAACAGGTTGGGCCCGCGCACCTGGATCTCGCCCACCGTCTCGCCGTCCCCGACGTCCAACGGGCGCCCCGCGTCGTCCACCAGCCGCACCTCGACGCCCGGCAGCGCCACGCCCACCGTCCCGGTCGCTGGCGGGCCGTCGGCGCGGACGCTGGTGTTCATCAGCGTCTCCGTCATCCCGTAGCGCTCCACCACCCGGCGCCCGGTGGCCTGCCACAGCCGCTCGTGGTCGGGCAGCGGCAGCGGCGCCGACCCCGACACCAGCAGCCGCGCCCCGGCCAGCGCGTCCGCCAACGCCCGGTCCCCGTCCACCGCTTCGGCCAGCCGGTGGTACATCGTCGGCACCCCGAACAGCACCGTGCCGCCCGAGGTCAGCGCCTGGCGCACCCCGTCCGGCGAGAAGCGGCCCAGGTGCCGCACCGTGCCGCCGCGCCGCAACGGGCCCAGCACACCCAGCACCAGGCCGTGCACGTGGAACAGCGGCAGGCCGTGCACCACCACGTCCCGCTCGGTCCAGCCCCAGGCGTCGGCCAGCGCGTCCAGCGTGGCGGCCACCGCCCGGCGGGAGATCAACGCGCCCTTGGGCGGCCCCGTGGTGCCCGAGGTGTAGACGACCAACGCCGGCTGCTCGGGGTCGATGGCGGAGGCGGCGGGCGGCTCCTCGGCCCCCGCGTCGAGGGCCACCTCGAGGACCGGCAACCCGGCCAGCTCCGGCGGCAGTTCGGCGGCGCCTGGCGGGGTCAGCAGCAGCGAGGGCTCGCTGTCGTTGACCACGTGAGCCAGCTCGCGCGCCCCGCTCTTCGGATTCAGCGGCACCACCGGCACGCCGGCCAGCAGCGCGGCGACCACCCCGACGGCGGTGTGCGGGGTCGGGGTCGCCCAGACCGCGACCCGCGACTGGTCACGCAGCGCCCCGGCGAGCGTGAGGGCCACCGAACGCAGCGTCGGGTAGTCGAGTATCTGGTCACCGAAGTGCAGCGCGGACTTGGCGGGCGCGTTGTCCAAGGCCGGGAACAGGGAACTCATCCGCTCATGCTAAAGGCTCGGCCGGCCCCCGGAAGGGCCGGCCGAGGTCACACGGCTCAGTCCCCGCCGGCCACCCCGGGGAAGAAGTTCTGGAACGCCTCGGTCGAGTCGCCCAGGGCCCGCGCGTAGGGCGCGTCGAAGTACCAGATGAGGAAGAGGAGAAAGGTGATCAACGCGCTGAACAGCCCCGCCAGCAGCAACTCCCGCCCCGAGCGCTGGATCTGGAGCGTGAACAACATGCCCACCGTCACCGCCCCGCCCGCCAGCAGCCCGAACCACACCACCGCCGGCATCGTCGACTCCGCGCTCTGGCCACGCCCGGCCCGCGCCTCGTCCACGGCCGCCGCCTCGTCCAACAGCGCCTGGTAGGCGGTGATCTCGGCGACCGTCGTCGGCTCGCGCTCGGCGATGGTGGCCCGCAGCTCGGTCAGCGACTCCTCACCCTCCTCGGTCAGTTCGCCCGCGTCCAGCATGTGGTCCCACTCCGGGCCCACGACGTGCGCGACATAGGACTCCACGGCGGAACGGATCTCCGCCGCCCGCTCGGGCGCGAAGACGGCCGCCCGCTGGTCCATCTCGTGCAGCGCCTGGGCCTCCTGCCGCACCCACTCGTCGGCCGCCGAACGCTCCTCCCACACCCCGGCGATGGCCAGGCCGAGCACGATCGCGTAGACCACCCCGATCATCATCGTCATGTACTCGATGACGTCGGGCGTCTCGGTCGGGTCGTCCTCCTCGCCCTGACGCCGCTGCCGCAGCACGGCGACGAGCAGCACCACCGAGCAGGTGGCGAGGACGGCGAAGGTGAGCACCAGCCATTCGGACATCGATCGGTCTCCTGGGACGGATCAGGCCGCGCCGGAACGGGCACGGGAACGGGGACGCAGCACGGCGGCTGCCAGCACGGCCGGCGTGACGACCAGCACCATCCGGCTCACCAACGACCCCTCCCGCGCGACGGGTTCGGAGTTGGCGGCGGCGCGCGGAACGGCCGGCGGCGGCCACGCGACGGGCGGGACGGGGGACGGGGGCGGCTGCTCGGGCGGCTCGGCGTCGTCCGGCGGCGCCGGGTCGGCCGGCGGCC
>NZ_RFFJ01000179.1 GCF_003696235.1 Streptomyces triticirhizae | reverse complement strand
GGGCCTCGTCGAGCAGCGCGGAGATCCGGGCGAGGCCGGCGGCGCGGGAGAGGTGGGCGGCGGCGTAGGCGGCGCCCCTGGCGCCGACGGCGTCGGCCTCGGCGGGGTCGGCGGCCAGTTCGCGGGCGGCCGCGACCAGCGCGGCCGGGTCCTCGGGCGGCACCAGCCGGCCGCCGGCGGAACGCCGCAGCTCCTGGGCGGTGCCGCCGTTGCCGGCGACCGAGGCGATGACCGGGCGGGCGGCGACGAAGTAGGAGGTGAGCTTGGAGGGCACGCTCATGTCCAGGACGCTGGCCCGCTGGGTGACCAGCAGCGCGTCGGCGGCGGCCAGGATCTCGGGGAACTCCGCCTCGTCGGCCGGCGGCAGCAGGTCGACGTTGGGCAACGAGGCGGCCTGCCGGGCGAGTTGGGCGCGGCAGGAGCCATCGCCCATCAGCACCACGCGGAGTTCGGGGGCGAGCCTGGCGGCGTCGATCAGCACGTCGAGGCCCTGCTTGAGGCCCATGTTCCCGGAGTGCAGCAACACGGTCTGCCCGAGCGGCCAGCCCAGCCGCGCGCGGGTGTGCACGCGGGGGCGCGTGGGGGGCGTGACGTGGGACCAGTTGGGGACGAGGCGCACCCGTTCCCCCGGGACGCCCAGGGCGCGCACCCGTTCCCGGAACGACTCGTGGATGACGCCGACCAGGGTGGCGCCGGCCAGCATCCGCCGCTCGACGCCGGAGGCCAGGGCGGCGACCCGCCCGCCGCCCGCGATGCCACTCTGCGCGGCGGCGGCGCCCATCAGGTCCTGGACGATGGGAACGAACGGAACGCCGTGGCGCCGCGCCAGCCGCGCGGCCAGCAACCCGCCGGCCAGGCTGGGTACCTGGGCGACCACCGCGTCGGGCCGGGCGATCCGGGGCGGGGCGAGCAGCCCGTGGCCGAGAATGCTGCCCTCGTAGGCGGCGCGCCGGAGCGCGCTCTGCCGGGCCGGGACATAGTGCCGGCGGCGGTGGACCAGCACCCCGGCGCGCTCGTCGACCAGCCGCCAACGCCCCCGGTAGGCGGGGTCGACGCGCCACGCCGGGTAGTGCGGCAGCCCGGCCAACACATGGACCTCCGCGTCCCGTTCGGCGGCCCAGTGCTCGGCGAGCTGTGTCGCGTAGGGGCCGATTCCGGCCTGTTCCGGGGCGTAGTTGGTGGACACCAGCAGCAGACGTTCGCCACCGGGGGCCTGCGGGTCGCTCACGACGCTCCTCTTCTCCGCCTCCGTGGCAGCTCCCGCCCTGCGGCGGTCTTCTGCCCCCGGGACAGCGGTGGTCTTCCCTGGCAGCGGTGGCGCACAGCCTATCCGCGCGCCACGGGTGGGGCACGACCACGCGTCAGCTTCCGGACGGGCGAACGGCGCCGGGCCGGGAACGCGCCAACTCGCTTCGCCGCCCGGCCCGTTCACACCGCGCCGGACAACCCCTCCGTTCTCGGCGGCCGGTTGGCGTGGTTCCGGAGTACTGCCCCGTTCCCGGCGGCCGGTTGGCGTGGTTCCGGAGTACTGCTCCGCTTCCCCCACCCCATCCGCGCCATGCCGGAGCACCGCTCCGTTCCTGCCGGCCGGCTGGCGCCGTTGCGGAGCGCCGCTCCGTTTTCACCGTTCCATCCGTGCCATTCCGGACGACCGCTCCGTTTCTCCATCCGGTTCGCCCCGTTCCGGAGCACCGCTCCGTTCCTGGCGGCCCGCGCACACCGTCCCGGAGCGGCGCTCCGCTTCCCCCGCCCCATCCGCGCCATGCCGGAGCACCGCTCCGTTCCTGCCGCTCCGATCACGCGGTTCCGGTCACGCCGCTCCGTTTCCACCGCTCCGTTCCCGCCGTTCCGTTCCGTTCCGGACCCGGGGGCCGAGTGCGCGGGTTAGGGTGCCGGGGAAGCGGTGACCGGCCAGTGGGGGGTTCGGGCGTCATGCAGACCGTGGGCTACGCACCGGGGGTCTACGACCTCTTCCATGTGGGGCACCTCAACATCCTTCGGCACGCGCGCGATCGCTGCGACTACCTGGTGGCCGGCGTCGTCTCCGACGAGATGGCGACGCTCGCCAAGGGCAGGCCACCGGTGATCCCGCTGGTGGAGCGGCTGGAGATCGTGCGCAGCATCCGTTACGTGGACGCGGCCTTCGTGGAGACCGTTCCGAACAAGTTGGAGACCTGGCAACAGGTGCGGTTCGACGTGCTGTTCAAGGGCGACGACTGGCGCGGCACGCCCAAGGGCGAGAAGTTGGAACGCGACTTCGCCACGGTGGGGGTGCGGATCGTCTACTTCCCGTACACCGTGCACACCTCCAGCACTCAGCTGCGGGGCGCGCTGGAGGCGTTGGGCGGCTCCACAGGACCCGGCGCGGCGGGTTCGGCGGGCGTGGCGGGCGCCGCGAGCGCCGAGAGCGCGCGGAACCAGCGCACCGAGAAGCCCGCGCAGAACAGGCCATAGGCGCAGGCCAGGACGGCATAGCCGCAACGGAACGCGCGTTCGTCGCCCAGCAGCACGAACAGCAGGCACAGCGTGCCGTAGTCCACCGGCAGCAGCGCCACCGCGCGCCGTCGCGAGGGCAAGGGCGCGGGCGAGGGCGCGGGCGAGGGCGCGCCGGCCGGCCCGGGCGCGTTCCGGCGCAGCTGCTCCGTGAGCAGCCCGCCGAAGAAGATCAGCAGATGGGCGAGTTGGAACCCCAGTGGCAGCAACAGCCAGCCGTCGCCTGGCAGTTCGAAGTGGCGGTGGAACGCGATCAGAACGACCGCGTGCAGCGCGGTGATCTTGGCCAGATCCACCACATGGTCGAGCCACTCGCCGGCCGGGCTGGATCGGCCGAGCAGCCGGGCGAGTTGGCCGTCGGCGGAGTCCAGCGCGAAGCCGAGGAAGAGCCCGAACCAGACGACCACCCCCACCGCCCAGGAGGGCGACGCCAGCGCGACGGTCGCCAGGGCCGCGCCGCTGACGGCGGCGCTCAGCAGGGTGACCTGGTTGGGGCCGAGGCCCAGCCGGTAGGCGGCGGCGGCCAGCCGGCGGCCGACCGGTCGGTTGACGTAACGGGAGTACAGGGACACGCCCTTGGCGGTCTTCTGCGCCTCGGCCAGCCGCGCAACGGCCGCCCCGTACCCCAAGGTTCGCCCCGTCCCCACCATGGGCCGCATCCTCCCACGGCGCGGCGGCGCGATCCCAGGCCCCGCGTCGGCATCCGCCGCACGCGCCCACCGCCGGCACGGATACGATGCCTGGGCCGGAGCGACACACGACGGGGAGGGCCGAGGAGATGCGGCTGCGCGCACGACTGACGACAACCACGGCGGGGCTGCTGGTGAGCCTGGCCACGGTGGCGTCCCTGTCGGGCTGCATGACGGTGCACGGCGAGACCGCCGTGGTGCCGGCGGCCACCGAGAACGAGGCCGAACAGGTCCTGGAGCACTACTTCGAGGTCACCAACGAGGCGCGGAGAACGTACGACGCCGAGTTGAACGCGACGGTGGAGGCGGGTGCGCTCGCGGAGATCAACGGTGCCGCGCTGATCGCCCAGGGCGCGTTGGCCGAGGAGGAGGCCGCCGAGGAGGGCGCCGAAGGCCAGGAGGGCGCCGAGGGCGAGGAAGGCGCCGAGGGCGAGGAAGGCGCCGAGGGCACCGAAGGTGAGGAGGCCCCGCCCGAGGACGGCGCGGCCGAGAACGGTACGGCCGAGGAGGAGTCCGCCGAGGAGGACGGGGGCCTGACCCCGGTCAACCCGCGTTTCCTGATCCCGCAGCAGGCCGGCTGGCCCAAGTTCTTCATGGTGGACACCGAGATCCAGGACAGCGAGTACCGCTGGCTGATGACGTTCTCCCGCAACAGCGTGGACGAGCCGTGGAAGGCGCGCTATCTCTCGGTGCTCCAGCCGTCGGCGATCCCGGAGTTCGCGGAGGACGAGGACGGCTACCTGGAGGACATCCAGGTCTCCAGCGAGAGCACCGGCCTGTCGGTGATCCCCAGCGAGCTGGGCGAGACCTACGCGACCTACCTCGCCGACGGGCAGGGCTCGTTCCTCGGCGGCCCCCACACCTCCGAGGTGCTGGCGACCCGCGACGAGCGGGCCGAGGACCCGGCCCTAAGCATCGAGTACGCGGACGTTCCGCAGGAGGAGAAGGAGCACCCGACGTTCGCCGTGCGGACGGCGGACGGCGGGGCGCTGGTGCTGTTCACCATGCGGATGGACGAGAAGCGGACCTGGGCCGAGGGCGAGACGCCCATGGTGGAGGACCTGGTGAAGCCGCTGATGCGGGGGACGGCCCAGCGGGCGGTGACCCTTCAGCGGTACGCCACGTTCACCGCCTATGTGCCGGAGGGCGAGGACCCGGTGGACCTGCGGGCCCGGATGGGCGGCGTCTTCAAGGCGCTGGGCGAGTAACGGCCGGCGCGGCGGGAGCGGATCGAGGGGCGGGGCCGATGGCCTCGCCCCCTTCTCCGTTCCGGCTTACCGTTCCGGAACCCTTCCGGCTTACCGTCCGGACTCTCCGTTTCGGACTCTCCGTTTCGGCCGGTCAGTTGGGCCAGGCCGGTTCGCGGTGGTGGCTGGCGCAGGCGTCGGTGAGCGTCTCCAGCAGGGCCAACGGGTCGGGCAGCGGATGCTCGGGGCCGCGCAGCCAGCGGACACCCTCTCCGCCTTCCTCGGTGAGCCGGGCCGGGGGCAGCAGGACATAGCTGCCCCGGCAGTGCCAGCGCAGCCCGGGGTGCTCGTCCATGGTCTCGGGGTGGCAGTCCAGCTCGCACGGCCACCACTCGTCCTCGTCGTCGGGCGTGCCCCGGGTCGCGGTGAAGAAGAGCATCCGGTCCGGGTCGGCGACGGCCACCGGGCCCAGCTCGACGCCGTCGGCGGCCAAACGTTCCAGCGCCTCAAGGCCGGCGGCCAGCGGCACGTCCAGCACGTCGTGGACGCGGCCGGTGGCGGTGACGAAGTTGGCCTCGGGGTCGGCGCGCAGCCAGCGCAGCACCTGTTCGGGGTCGGTGGTGGCCTCCGTGTTCCAGGTGAGGGAGACCGGGTGCCGCGCCGGCGTGGGACAGCCGATCCTGGCGCAGGAACAGCCATAGCCCTGCGGGTGCGCGGCCGGGGCGACGGGCAGCCCCGCTCTGGCGACGGCGAGCAGCGACTCCTCACGGGCCTGCGCGGCGGCCTCACCGCCGGCACCTCGACCACCACGACGCAACCAGCGGGGAAATCTGCTCTCGCGTGCCATCAGGTGCTTACCGCCTCACTTCCGTCCCGTAAGCAGACCAGCGCTCGGAGGACCGGCGTTATTCCTCAGCCGTCCCTCGGGGCCTCGTGGGCCCTCACCGGTCCCTTCGGGACCTCCCGGGACCCGCTGAGGGCTCCTCCGGGTTGCGCTCATCCTGCCCTGTCCCCGCCCCGGATGGGTAATCGGGGGAGGCCGGGTGAACGGTGTCGGGGCTGGGCACACTGTGCTCACCGCAGTGCATCACGCACCCATGTCAAAGCGGCCCTTCACCCACAAGGAGCCTCTGTGTACCGACCTCGTCGCTATCTGATGTGTCCCCCGGAGCACTTCCGGGTCACGTATTCGATCAATCCGTGGATGGACCTGAGCAAGCCTGTCGATGTCCGACTGGCCATGGCCCAGTGGAGCGATCTGCGTGACTGTTATCGCTCGCTCGGCCACACGGTGGACGAGCTGACCCCGCATCCCGACCTGCCCGACCTGGTCTTCACGGCCAACGGCGGGCTGGTGCTGGAGGACCGGGTGTTGGGGGCGCGCTTCGCCCATCCCGAGCGGTACGGCGAGGCCACGGTGCACGAGGAGTGGCACCGCGAGCGGGGGTGCGTGGAGTTTCAACGCGCTCAACACACCAACGAGGGCGAGGGTGACTTCGCGGTGACGGACCGGTGGCTGCTGGCGGGCCACGGCTTCCGTTCCAGCCCGCTCGCGCCGCAGGAGGCGCAGGAGTTCTTCGGCCGCCCGGTGATCGCGCTCGGCCTGGTGAACCCCCGCTTCTACCACCTGGACACCGCGCTGTGCGTGCTGGACGACGGCACGGCCGGGGACGGTGCGGACGGCGACGGCGGGAGCGTGCGCGGCCGGGAGGGAAGCACGGTCATGTACTACCCGGGGGCCTTCTCCCCCGGCAGCCGGGCTGTGTTGGAGCGGCTGTTCCCCGACGCGATCGTCGCGGAGGAGGCGGACGCGCTGGCGCTCGGCCTGAACGCGGTCTCTGACGGCCACCACGTGGTCCTGCCTCAGGCAGCCGTCGGGCTGTTGGAACCGCTGCGGGAACGGGGCTTCGAACCGGTGCCGGTCGACCTGTCCGAGCTGCTGAAGGCGGGCGGCAGCGTCAAGTGCTGCACGGCGGAGCTGCGTTGACGCAGCGGTGAGGCTCTCCGTTTCCCCGTTTCCCGCCCGCCGGGCCGAACCCGGCGGGCGGGGCGGGGGCGTCGCTCAGCGTCGATCGGCGTCGCTCAGCCGCGCCAGGGTTCGTAGTGCGGGTTGTCGACGCAGTCGGCCATGACCTCGGTCCGGGTGTCCCGGTCGATGGGACAGGCGCCGACGATGAACTCCGTGGCGATGCCGCCGGGGAAGGCCACCTCGACCTGGTCCGCCCAGCGGTGCTGGTCGCCGATGGTGGCGTTGACGTCGATCCCGCCGGGCGCGTCGATGTAGTAGTTGAAGCGCGCCGAGCCCCAGTCCTTGTACAGGTCGTGGTCGTAGGAGGTGCTGACGAACGGCGAGGGCTGGTTGACCAGGACGTACTGCTCCAGGTCGTACTGCCCGTTCACCACGTCCCTCGGCTCGAAGCCCTCGGCGAAGACGACGTCCGGGGCCCGGCCGTCGGCCCGGTAGAGCTGGCGGCAGTCGGTGCGGTAGGCGGGGTCGGGGCTGATCCGCTCCACGTCGACGTTCTCGTTGTTGGCGGCGTACAGCGGGTCGTTGACGGTCGGGCAGGCGACGGCGGCGCTGGCGACCGGCGCGGCGGTGAGGGAGATCGGGGTCAGCAGGAGCCCGAGCGGGAGGGCGAGGGCTGCGGTCCTGCGGAGGATGCGCTTCCAGAACATGCCCGTACCCTGGCCGGGCGCGGGGGCGGAACTCCCGCAATGTCCCCCGATCGACGGCGTGGCGCGGCGCCAACACGACGGCTGCCGCAGGCAGTTACCGGAGGCCGGGGGCCCGGGGGCCCACGCGGCCGGGACGGTTGGCCCACGCCCCGCAGGGCCCGGAGAGGGACCGGCTCCGCGGCGCCAACGAGCCGTTCCTCCCTCGGGACGGGGCCCGAGCCAGCCCCGCCACGGCGAAGCCGACCAGCGACGGAACCGGAGCGCCGCTCCGGCCCACCACCCGCCCCCAGAGGGAAACGGAGAACGGCTCCGGACGGCACCCCTCCCCCCCACCGGAACCGGACAACCACTCCGGGGGGACCGCTGCCGGCACTCGAACCGGAGAACGACTCCGGCCGAACCGCCTCCGGCCCACCCCACCCCACACGGAACCGGAGAACCGCTCCGTTTTAACGCCCGCCGGCACGCGGCCGGATGTGTCGCAGGGCTACCGGCCTGACAGGGGGCGCGTTCGGAGAAGCCGACCGGCTTGAGGGAGCCGTGCCGCACGGCCGGACGCGGCGTCGGCGGGGCCAGCCCTCGGCGAAGGCGGAGCCTGTCCCCGGCAGAGCCCCGCCGGCGCCCCGCCCCGGAGGCCCCTCCCCCAGCGACCCCGGTGCGGCTCTCCGCCGGCCGGCCCGCAGGGCCGGCGGCGCGGGCGCGCCGCTCCGGTCTCACCCCGGCAAGGGGTACGCGTCGCCCCAGGACGTGTCCCGGGCCCGCCGGTAGGCGTCCGTGCCGTGGCGTTTGGTGATGGTATGGGACCCGGCCGTGCCGTCGGGGGCACAGAGGTCGAGGAGTACCTGACCCTTGCGTGGGCGGGGGCGGCGGATCACCCGGGGTTCGGCGGGGGTGGCGGTCGGCGGCGGGTCGCGGAAGGCCGCGACATACGCGAACTTCTCGTCCTCGTACGGCAGTTCCGCGCCCTTGACCCGCCGGTGCAGCGCCGAGCGGGTGACCCGGGCGCCGAAGTGGCACCAGTCGTCGCCGACGGTCAGCGGGCAGCTCGCGCCGTGCGGGCAGGGCGCGAGGACGGTGAGGCCGGCGGCCAGCAGCCGGTCCCTGGCGGTGCGGATGCGGAGGTAGCCGTCGGGCGTCCCCGGTTCGACGAGGACCACGGCGCGGCCGGCGGCGGCGACCGCGTCGACGGTGGCGTCGCGTTCCTTCTCGGGGAGTTCGTTGAGCACATAGGAGACGGTGACCAGTTCGGCCGGCGCGAGGTGCGCGCCGATCGAGTGGCGCGTCCAGCGCGCGCCGCGCACGGCGGCCGGTGCGCCGGCGGAGCCGGCCAGCTCGCGGCCGAGGTCGAGCGCCGGGCCCGCGCGGTCGAGGACGAGGGTCGGCCGTTCGCCCGGCCAGACGCCGGCGGCGGCCCAGGTCGCGGCCCCCGTTCCGCCGCCGAGGTCGAGGTGTTCGGCGGGGGCCCAGCCCGGCAGCCGGGCGGCGAGGGCGGCGAGCGCCGCCGCGACCGCCTCGAAGGTCGCCGGCATCCGGTAGGCGGCGTAGGCGACGGCGTCCGCCCGGTCGCGCAGCTCGGGGGCCGGGCCCGGGGTCTTCGCCCGGTACCCGGCCATCAAACGCTCGACGGCGCCCGCCGCCCGGGTGGGCGGCAGGCCGTCGAGGAGCCCGTCGAGCGCGGCGCGCAGCTGGTCGGAGGTGCTGGTCACCCGGGAAGTGTAGGCCGGGCGGCGGAGCGCTTCGGCCGGCACAGGGCGACGTAGCAGAGGGCCCCGGCGAGCACGGCGACCAGCTGGACGACGGCCATCGGCACGGCGGTCTCCTCGCCCGCGACACCCACCAGCGGGGAGGCGGCGGCGCCGACGAAGAACTGGGTGGCGCCCAGCAGCGCGGAGGCCGCGCCGGCCGCGTGCGGGGTGCGGTCCAGGCCCTCGGAGTTGGCGTTGGGCAGCACCAGCGGCATGGAGCCCATGAGGAAGAACAGGCCGATGGAGATGGCCAGCAGGTTCGCCTCGCCGAACACCCCGGTGGTCATGATCAGCAGCGCGACGGCGGAGAGGGTGATGAGGACCAGTCCGGTCGTCATGATCCGGTGCACGGACACCCGGCCGACGAGGATCTTCCCGTTGACCTGGCTCATCAGCACCAGCGCGATGGAGTTGGCCATGAACACCATGCTGTAGGTCTGCGGCGAGGCGCCGTAGATCTCCTGGACGACGAACGGGGAGGCGGCGACGTAGGCGAAGAGCGCCGCGAACACCAGGCTGCCGACGAGCAGGTGGCCGGTGAAGACGCGGTCCCTGAACAACCCGCCCATGGCCCGCAGCGCCGCGGGCACGCCGCCGCTGTCGCGCCGCTCGGGCGGCAGGGTCTCCGGCAGCCAGCGAATGACCACGGCGATCAGGACGACGCCGGTGACGGCCAGCACCAGGAAGATGCCGCGCCAGTCGGTGACCCGCATCAACTGGCCGCCGAAGACGGGCGCCAGGATGGGCGCGACGCCGGAGACCAGCATGAGGGTGGAGAAGAACCTGGCCATCGCGACGCCCGAGTAGAGGTCGCGGACGATGGCGCGGGCGATCACCACGCCCGCCGAGCCGGCCAGGCCCTGCACCAGCCGGCAGGCGGTGAGGATCTCCACGGTCGGCGCGAAGGCGCAGGCGACGGAGGCGACCACGTAGCAGGCCATGCCGACGATCAGCGGCCAGCGGCGGCCGAGTTGGTCGCTCATGGGGCCCACCACCAGCTGGCCGAGGCCGAGGCCCAGCAGGCAGGCGGTGAGGGTGAGTTGAACGGTGGACGCGCCGGTGCCCAGCGAGTCGGCGACCTCCGGGAGGGCCGGCAGGTACATGTCGATGGAGAGCGGCGGGAGGGCGGAGAGGCTGCCCAGGATCAGGACGATCAGCAGACCCGCCTTGCGGCGCTTGCTGAGTTGCGGCGCCTGAGACGCCTGCGGCGCTGGGGCCGGCGGGTGGAGGGCGGCGGTGGATATCCCGGGGGTGGCTCCGGTGGATATCTCGGGGGCGTTGGGGGGGCGAACGTCGGAACCTGGTACGGCCGTTGGGCTTTGGCCGAGCTGAGTCATGCACCTCTCCGGGAATCGTTAGGACGATCCAATCATCCCACGATCCGGGGTCGCCGCCTCTCGATTACGGCCGGACGAACGACGCGTTCCCGGCGTGGAAACGGCGCCGGAACCGCGCCGTCCGCTTGGCCGTTTCCGCTGGCCAGCGCGGTGAGGTCGGCCCGATGGCCGGAACGGTCCCGCCGTCAACTCTGCCTCACGCGGCGCCCGCTGGGCCCACACGGCGGGAAGTGAAACACGTCTCACTTCCCGCCGTCGAGGTTTGGGCCACCCGGGGTGAGCCCGGGTGGCCCGTCGGGGAGCCGCCGGGGAGCCGCCGGGCGTCGTCAGACCTCGCGCAGGCCCGGGTCGCCCGCGCGGGAGACGAACGTCGCCGCCGTCGCCACCGCCGCGCCCGGGGTGGTGACCCGGTCCACGACCCGGTACTCGGCGCGCACCTCGGCCTCGTCCAGGGTGACCACCAGATAGCCGCGCCGCCCGTCGTAGAAGCGCAGGTGCGGGTTGGCGCCGGTCAGCGCGGCCCAGTTGTCGGGGCGCGCCGCGCCGTCGCCGCCGCTGGCGATGGAGGTGGTGACCAGCTCCACGCCCAGCGTGCGGGAGTCGGGGTCGTCCCAGTCGGCCTTCAGGTCGAAGGCGTAGTGCACATGGACGTCCCCCGTGAACACCACCAGGTTCTCGACGCCGGCCTCCTCGGCCGCGCCCAACAGCCGTTCCCTGGCCGCCGGATAGCCGTCCCAGGAGTCCATGGACAGCGGCCAGGGGCCCTCCAGCTGGTTGCGGCGGCGGGCGACGGTGACCTGCTGCGGCAGCACGTTCCACACCGCGTCCGAGGCGCGCCAGCCGTCGGCGAGCCAGCGTTCCTGGGCCGCGCCCAGCAGGGTGCGGTCCGGGTCGGCCGCCTCGTCGCCTGGCAGCTTCCAGCCGTCGCCGTGCGCCTGGTCGTCCCGGTACTGGCGGGTGTCGAGGATGTCCAGCTGCGCGAGGCGGCCGTAGTGCAGCCGGCGGTGCAGCAGCAGGTCGGGGCCCTCGGGCAGCTGCGGCTGGCGCAGCGGCATGTTCTCCCAGTAGGCGCGGTAGGCGGCGGCCCTGCGGACCAGGAACTCCTCGGCGGGGTCGTCCTGTTCGGAGATCGCGCCGGCGTAGTTGTTGTCCACCTCGTGGTCGTCCCAGGTGACGATGAACGGGTGGGCGGCGTGCGCGGCCTGGAGGTCGGGGTCGGAGTGGTAGAGGGCGTAACGGGTCCGGTAGTCCTCCAGGGTGCGGGTCTCCCGGTTGAGGTGCGCGGGCATGGGGGTGCCGCGCACGCCGGCGGTCGCGTTGACCGCGTACTCGTAGAGGTAGTCGCCCAGGTGCAGCACCGCGTCCAACTCGGGCTCGGCGGCCAGGTGCCGGTAGGCGGTGTAGAAGCCCTGGTCGTAGCGCTGGCAGGAGACCAGCCCGAAGCGGACGGCGGACGGCAGCGCGTCGGGCGCCGGCGCGGTCCTGGTGCGGCCGGTCGTGGAGACCCAACTCCCGGTGGTGAAGCGGTAGTAGTAGGTGGTTCCGGGGTTCAGCCCGGCGACCTCGACATGGACGCTGTGGGCGAACTCGGGGTGCGCGACGGCGGTCCCCGCGTCCACCACGCGGGTCAGCTCGGCGTCGGTGGCGATCTCCCAGGCCACCTCGACGGGCTCGGCCGGCAGCCCGCCGTCCAGCGCCAGCGGCTCGGGCGCCAGCCGGGTCCACAGCACCACGGAGTCGGGCAGCGGGTCGCCTGAGGCGACGCCGAGGGTGAACGGGTCGTCGGGCAGCGCCGATCCGTCGGCGGCGGGGGCGGCCTGGGCGCTGTTCGGCAGGTTCACGGCGAAGGCGATCGCGGCGGCGGCACCCGTCACGGTCAGGAAGCGGCGGCGGTTGAGCTGGCGCGCGGCGGCTCGGAGTTCCTCGGTGGGGGACGGAATCTGCGTCATGTCCCCGAGTGCAGCGAGCGCGGCCCAATGGCGGCTGACCTGGGACGGGCGCCCGGCTGGCGATCCGATGACCGCACCCTGGCCGGCGGGCGACGCCCGGGCCACGGGCGAACTCCCGGCCGTTCAACGCGAGTTGCGCGTCCCGTTCCATGACGCGCCCGGCCGGTCGGGAGCGGTCGTCCAGCGAACGGAAACGGTCGTCTTCCGGTCGCGATGCGGACCGGTCGGTCGGCAAACCCGCGTCCCGGCGAACCTCAGGTGATGCCGGTGACCGTCACGGTGACGCCCAGCGGGCCGGTCGGTTGCCCAGCCCGCTGCCCGGGCGCCTGCGCGGCGACCGCCTCGGTCACCGCGCGCCGCACCGCGCGGGTCACGTCAACGGCCCGATGGCCGCGCGCGATCCCGACCGCCACCTCGATCCGCCAGCCGCCGCCCGGCAGCGGCTCCACCCGCACCGCGCCAGCGCGCCGCCCGCCGCCGGCCC
>NZ_RFFJ01000178.1 GCF_003696235.1 Streptomyces triticirhizae | reverse complement strand
GCCGCGCCGCCCGCGCACCGCGCACGCGAACGGGCCGCGCGGCGGGCGGCCGCGCGGCCCTCGGTCTGCCGTGGGCGTCTCCGGGCCCTTCCTCCCGGAGGGTGACGGTGTACATCGCCTGACGGTTTCCGCATGGTGCGGAATGCATTGCGGCTGAGTGTGGCGTCTCGGGCGGGACGCCACGGTCCTCGGGTGGCCTAGCGGCCGCCACCCCGTTCCTCGTCGAGGGCCTTGACCAACGCGGCGCGCAGCCGGGCCCAGAGCGCGCCGGCCTCGTCCAACTGGGCCGGGCTCGCGCCGGGTTGCGCCCGGGCGACGATGGCCACCTGGATCTGGCCCGCCGGAGTGTTCAGAGACTGCACCTCGGAGTCGATCAACTCGCCCTCGGAGAGGGCCTTCCGCACCAGCAGGGACAGCCCGGCCAGGCCGGGGTCGCCGGCGGGGGCCGGCTCGCCCGAGCGGGCGACCGCGCTGGACCGCTCGACGTCGTCCACGGTCACCGGCTCACCGCCCTCCAGCACGAGCCGCAGCGACTCCGGGGTCCAACCCACCATCTCCGCATAGCGGTTGATGGTCCCGGTGAGCTTCTTGATGGCGCCCTTCTCGATGTTGTAGATGGCGCCGCGCTCCACTGTGAGGGACTTGGCGACGAACTTCTGTTGCAGCCCACGGCTCTCTCGCGCGCGCTTCAACTTCGTTCCCAGTCGTGCCCAGTCTTGAGTCATGCACTGTAGGTTGCCGCACCTAGGAGCAACGCACCAGCCGCAAATCAGCCATTGATCAGCATGTACAGCGCTATTTGGTTGCTTCAGGCTCACTTGATGGCCGAAGTAAGCAACCACTAGGCATTGATGCTTAGTTACTAAGCATCAATGGTTGCTCACGCATCGTCCATGGCCCTATCCTCTGAACGTGACACCGAACGGCACCGCGATCCGAGCCATCCGCGTGGTGCGGCGGATGAGCCTTCGCGAACTGGCCCGACTCACCGGTCTCGACCGGGGCCATCTCTCCCGGCTGGAGCGCGGCATGGCCGGCGCCAGCGAGGCGAGTCTGCACCGGATCGCCCTGGCACTGGAGGCCCCCGTCGACGATCTGCTGCGCGCCGAGGGCGACCCCGCACCACCACCCCCACCCGGACGACAGGTGCCCGCACCTGGGACTCCGGAGGGCGAACTCTTCCACTACACCCCCGAGGAGGCCGCCAGATGGCTGCCCTGGTCGGCGAGTTGGATTCGCCGGAAGGCACGACTGCGGGAGTTCCCGCACAACAGAGGCGGCGGACAGATCACCCTCACCGGCCGGGACATCGAGGAGATCTCCACCCTGACCGCCGTCCGCCCCGAGCACGCCGAGCCACCGGACCAATCCCCCGCGTGACGGCCGCCCAGGATTCCGGCCCGGGATGGCCGAAATCAACTGGGCACACTCGGTAACCAACTCCCGTGCTCCCCGGCGTGGTTGGCCGTTCGGCCGACCACGCCGGGGAATGACCCGGCTTCCGCTACCGGGCGCCAGGGCGGCCACCCGGAGGCAGCGCGCAGGCCGGGGTCCCGCCGGGCAGGCGGTGCCGGTTGGCGGCGACCAGCCGGTACCCGAGGCGGGCCAGCCAGCTCACCGGCGGCAGCGTGAGCAGCGCGCCCAGCGGGGCCCAGACCCCGCCGGCCCGCATCAGCAGCCGGGCGACGGCGGCGGCCCCACCGTGGACCCGACCGGCCGGGGTCACCCACAGCACCTCGTGCCGGGCCCGCTCCTCGGTCGCCCCGAGCGCCGCCAGGTCGGCGAACTGCCAGGCGACCACGGTGCAGTCGGGTCTGATCCACCGCTCGGCGACGTTCACCGAGGTCGTGCAGAAGCCGCAGTCGCCGTCGAAGACCAGCACAGGTCGCGTGTTCATCCCCCCATGGTGCCGTGCGCGCCGGACAACGGCCCGGCCGGGGGCGGCGCACCCGGCGCGCACGGCTCACCCGCGACGGCTCACCGGGGAACGACTCACCCGGGGAACGACTCAGCCGGCGGGACGTTCGCGTTGTGCCGGAAGGCGTTCCCCGGATCGAGGCGTGCCTTGACCGCGCGCAGCCTGGCGAGTTCGGCCGGCGCGTAGGCGTCGGCCGCCACGGCGGCGGGCATGTCATCGCCGCCGCCGGTGAAGTTGCCCAGCCGCCCCAGGCTCCGCCCGGCCACCGCGTCGAACAGCCGGCGGCGCACCGCGCCGGTCGCCTCCGGCGTCCCGTCGGGGCCGAGGAGGACCGAGATCGCGTTCAGCAGGTGCGACGCCGAGCGCCGCACGCCGGGGAAGGGCCGCCCGGCCGGCCGGGCCAGCGCCCCGCCCAGGTGGCGCACCTCAAGGATGTGGGCGCGCCCGGCCCCCGGCCCGGCCGCCTCCGCGAAGGCCCGCACCACGGCGTCGTCCACGCGGTCCAGCAGCGCCGAGTCCCGGGTGAACGGGGCGGGTTCGTCGGGTTCCTGGTGGAGCGCGGTCACGGCGGTGGCCGGCAGCTCGCCCCACGAGACGGCCAGCGGCCCGCGTTCCCGCCAGCCGGCGAGCAGGGCCTCCCCCTCGGCCGGCGCTCCCGTCCAGGCGACCCGCAGATGGGCGACGCGCCGGCCGCGCAGCGGGGGCGGGAGCTGGGACACGTCGGGGAACGGCACCACGGCGAGCGAGGAGTGCGTCTCCTGCGGCACTCCTTCGGTCCAGGCCGCGTAGGCGTGGAGCAGTTCGGCGATCCGTTCCTCGGTCTCGGCGGCGAAGTGGAGGCCGCCGCCGAAGAACGCGCGGAGCGGGGCGAGTTCCATCTCCAGCTCGGTGACCACGCCGAAGTTGTCCCGGCCGCCGCGCACCGCCCAGAACAGCTCGGGGTCGCTGTGCTCGGTGACCCGCAGGGTGCGGGCGTCGGGCGTCACCAGCTCCAGGGCGCTGACCCGTTCCGCCGCCCAGCCCAGGGTCCGCCCGAGCACCGGCAGCCCGCCGCCCAGGGTGTAGCCAACCAGCCCGACCTGTCCCGACGAGCCGACCGGCGCGGACAGCCCGTGCTCGGCCGCCGCCTCCGCCACCCGACGGGCGGGGACCCCGGCCCCGACCCGGGCGAGGCCGGCGGCCGGGTCCACGCTCAGCGCCGTCATCCGGGAGACGTTGAGCAGCAGCGCACCGTCGGCGGAACGGGCCCTGCCGTGACCGGTGTTGGCGACGGCGACGGTCAGCCCCCGGTCGCGGGCGAAGGCGAGGGCCACCGCCACGTCGACGGTGTCGGTGGCGCCGACCGCGAGGGCGGGGCGCTCGACCCGGGCGCTGTTGTAGCCGGCGAACTCCGCCGCGAAGCCGGGGTCGTCCGGCAGCAGGACGGGACCGGTCACCCGACGGCGGAGGTCGGCCACGTCGCGGTCGGCCAGCGGCGTGGGGTGCGGCCCGCCCCGGGGCGCCTCGGGGGATGTGTCATGCCGGAAGGTGGTCATGGGAACTCCTCGACCTGGTCGTTCGTCGTGGTCAGAGGCACTCTGGCTGGCATAACCTGACATCTTCCGGCAAGTTTTCGCCGGCGGGGCCGTCACCCGTCCCCCACGTTGCCCACGTTGCCCACGGGAGGTTGTGATGCGGGCCGACCGCCTGCTGTCGATCCTGCTGCTGCTCCAGACCCGGGCGCGGGTGCCGGCCGCCGAGCTGGCGCGGCGGATGGAGGTGTCGGTGCGCACGGTCTACCGGGACGTGGAAGCGCTCTCGACGGCCGGCGTTCCGGTCTACGCGGAGCGCGGTCGGCGCGGCGGGATCGCGCTGCTCCCCGGCTACCGCACCGATGTGAGCGGGCTGACCGCCGACGAGGCGCGGGCGCTGTTCGTGCTGACGGCGCAGGGCACCCACGCGGCGCTGGGCCTGGACGGCGCGCTGGGCACGGCGCTGCGGAAGGTGATGGCCGCGCTGCCGGCGCCGCACCGCCCGGCGGCCGAGCTGACCAGCCGGCGGGTGCTCGTCGACCCGGACCGCTGGCTGGGCGGGCCGCGCCCGGAGGTGGATGTCGCGGCCCTGTTGGAGGCGGTCCTGGCCGACCGCAGGCTGCGGCTGCGCTACCGGCCGAGTGGTTCGCCGGCGCCGCGCCGGTTCACCGTCGATCCCTACGGGCTGGTGGTGAAGGCGGGGATCTGGTACCTGGTGGCCGACCACCGGGCGGCGCCCCGGCTCTTCCGCGCCGACCGGATGGCAGCCGTGAGCACGGCCGCCGAGCCGGCGCGCCGCCGGCCCGGCGTCGAACTGGCCGAGGTCTGGGAGGAGTTGCGGCGCCGGGTGGAGGAACGGCCGACGCCGTTGACGGTGCGCGCCCGGGTGCACCGTTCCCGGCTTGACCTGTTCCTGCGGATCTCCGGGTCCTCGGTCGCGGCGCTGCCCGAGGGCGACGGGCGCGCCGAGGGGCGGGAGTGGGTGCCGGTCGAGCTGCGGTACCAGGAACTGGGCGCGGCGCACCAGCTGTTGCAGTTCGGCACCCGGGTGGTGGTGGACGACCCGCCCGAGGTGCGCCGGCTGCTGGCCCGGACGGCGGCCGAGATCGCCGCCGGCTACGGCGGCGACCAGGAGGAACGGGCGGGCGCGGAACGGGCGGGGGCCGTCAGCCCAGCCGCAGGGACCACCGTCCCCGCCCCCCGCTGAGGCTGACCACGGAGAGCGGGTGGACCTCGGTGCGCCAGTAGGAGGCCGGCGGCGCCTTGAGCGCGTAGAGCATCGCCGCCCTGATCACGGTGGGTTCGGTGACCGCCACCACCAGGCCGTCGTTCTCGATGGGGCGGGTGTCCAGCCAGCCGCCGATCCGGGAGACGAAGGCCAGCAGCGACTCACCGCCGTGCGGCGCCGACCTGGGGTCGGCCAGCCAGGCGTCGACGGCCTGCGGCTCGCGGGCGGTGACCTCCTGGAGGGTCATGCCGCGCCAGCGGCCCATGTCGCAGTCCCGCAGGGCGGGTTGGGCCAGCGGCGCCAGGCCGAGGGCCTCGCCGGTCTGCCGGCTGCACGGCGTGGGTGAGCAGTAGCGCAACTCGGCGGCGGCCAGCGGCAGGAGCGCGGGGATGGCGCGTTCCAGGGCCTGCCAGCCGGCCGCGTCCAGGGGCCGTTCGTCGTCGAAGCGGGCGTCGAGAAGCGAGGAACTGCGGGCAGCGGCTATCAGCGTGACCAGCATGGCGTGATGGTACGAACACCTGAAGGAGTAGACCACTACTCGCACGTTAAATTCGGCGACCCCGGTTCGGACCCCTGTTCGGACCCCGGTCCCGGCCCGGGCCCGCACCCGCGCGGCCGTTCACGAACCGGAGCGGTAGTGGTCCTCCCAGACCCGGGTGAGCGCGCCCAGCGGGTCGGCGGCGACCTGCTGGGCGGAGTAGAAGACATGGCCGGTGACCTGCGGGTGCCGGTCCGCGCAGAGCGTCAGGTGGGAGGACAGCTCGGCCGGGTCCTGCCAGGCGGCCGGCTGCGCCGGGTCGCCCACCTTGTAGGCGGCCTCGCCCAGGTAGAGCGCGACGTCGGTGCCGTCGGCGACCTCCGACCACCAGTCGGCGAGCACCGCGTAGTCGGCGGCCTCGTTCCCGATGTGCCAGTACACCTGCGGGACGACATAGTCGATCCAGGACTCCCGCACCCAGGTGCGGACGTCGGCGTAGAGGTCGTCGTAGGTCTGCACGCCGCCCCGGGTGTCGGAGCCCAGCGGATCGGTCGAGCGGTTCCGCCAGACCGCGAACGGGCTGACACCGAAGGGCAGTTCGGGCTTGGCCTCGGCCACCCGGTCGCGCATCTCGCGCACCAGCAGGTCGATGTTGTGCCGGCGCCAGTCGCCCCGGTCGGCGAAGTCCCCGCCGTACTCGGCGAACGCGGCGTCGTCGTCGAACACCTCGCCCGCGACCGGGTAGGGGTAGAAGTAGTCGTCCCAGTGCACGCCGTCGATGTCGTAGGAGGTGACGGCGTCCATCATCGCGTCCTGGACGAACGAACGGACCTCCGGCAGGCCCGGGTTGTAGTAGAGCCGGCCGCCGTAGGGCACCGCCCAGCTCGGCTCGCGGCGGGCCGGGTGGTCGGCGGCGAGCCGGGAGCGGTCGGTGTGGGTGGCGACCCGGTAGGGGTTGAACCAGGCGTGCAACGCCAGCCCCCTGGCGTGCGCCTCCTCCACCGCGAAGGCCAGCGGGTCCCAGCCCGGGTCCTGGCCCTGGCTGCCGGTGAGCCACTCGGACCAGGGCTCGTGCGGGGACGGCCACAGGGCGTCGGCGGTGGGCCGCACCTGGAGGAAGACGGTGTTCAACTCCCAACGCACCGCCACGTCCAGGAGTTTGAGCAGGTCGGCGCGGACGGTCTCGGGTGACTGCCCCGGCCGGGTCGGCCAGTCGATGTTGCTGACCGAGGCGATCCACATGCCGCGCAGCTCCTCGGCGAGCGGCGCGGGCCCGCCGGCCGCCCCGTCCTCCCTCGGCGCCGGCCGCACCCGCTGGTGCGCCCCGGCCGACGAGGCGGTGCTGAGCGTGCCGGCCAGCGTGGCCATCGAGACCAGGGCGAAGCCCCGGCGGCTGATCGAACCCATGAGTGTGCCCCCAGACGTGTCGTTCCGTTATCCATGCCCAGCACAGCGTGACGGAATGCGGGCCTCACCGGCCGCTGACACACCCGGGCGGCCCTGGTTTCGACGCTCCGCGACAGAAAGCTCACCCAAGGGGAGCGATCCGGACACAACTGTTCCGCTCTCTCCGGAACCACGACCGCCGCGTCCGGAGTGGTACCGGCTGGCGGGCCGCGGCCATCGACGGGCCCGCGCGCCCAGGCAGACAGGCAGGCAACGCCAATGACTGATGAGTTGAACTCCTGCCGGATCTGTGGGGAGTTCGTGCTCCAGATTCCGGGCTGGAGCTACTACGTGCCCAGCTACACGCTGCTGCGCGCCGAGTGGCGGTCGGACGCGCCCTTCTTCGAAGGGGCCCTGCACTTCTCCTGCCTGTCCGGCTGGGAGCACAGGGAGGCGTTCCTGGCGGAGATCCGGACGATCATGACCGGGTACGGAAAGAGCCTGATGTTCGAGGCCGGCGGTGAGACCCACACGCCGCACCAGCCGGGCTTCCACTTCGGCGACCCGATCTACCGGGGCGAGGGCTGCGAGATCTTCCGCCACACCGCCACCGACAGCTGGCTGGTCCTGACCCGACGCGGTCCCTGGTTCAGGCTGGAGCGCGAACAGCTCGCCACGTTGGCCGAGCACGGCACGGCGCGCGCGGCCGGGGGCGGCGAACGCACCGAACTGCCCGAGGGCCCGGCGTTGGCGGCCGAGGAGGTCTCCGGCATGGGCCTCGCCGAGCTGCTCGACCTCCTGGGCAGCGCGGACCGCTACCCGGGCCTCTCGGAGGGCGCCCCCGAGTACACGGTGTGGAGCTTCCACGAGCGGAAGCGCGTCCTGGAGTACTCGGTCGCGGTCGACCTGCCACTGCCGGCCCCAGCCCGCACGTTCCTCGCCTCCTACGCCCGCGAGTACCAGCCCATCGTGCTCGACGACGAGCCGGATTCGGCCGAGGGGAGCGGCGGGGACGCCGGCCGGAAGCCGGGGGGCCGGGACCCGGGCGGCGCTCCGCCGGCACCGCGCGGGTAACGTCGGGCCCCTGACCGACGAGAGCCAGTACCGACGAAGGGGCACGGCGTGACGGATATCGAACGCGTGGGCGTGGTGGGATGCGGCCAGATGGGGGCCGGCATCGCCGAGGTGTGTGCCCGGGCGGGGCTGGAGGTGCGGGTCGCCGAGACCACCGGGGAGGCGCTGGAGCTGGGCCGGACCCGCCTGGTCAATTCCCTGGAGCGGGCCGTCGAACGCGGCAAGATCGACGTGCCCGAGCGCGACGCGGCGCTGGAGCGGCTGACGTTCACCACCGACCTGGGCGAGTTCGCCGACCGCGACCTGGTGATCGAGGCCGTGGTGGAGAACGAGCAGGTGAAGACCGAGATCTTCCAGGTGCTCGACCAGGTGGTGACCAGGGAGGACGCCATTCTGGCCTCCAACACCTCCGCGATCCCGCTGGTCAACCTCGCGGTGGCGACCTCCCGCCCCGCTCAGGTGCTCGGCGTGCACTTCTTCAACCCGGCGCAGGTGCAGCGGCTGGTGGAGCTGGTCCCCGCGCTGACCACCGGCGAGGCCACCGTCAAGCGGGCCGAGGCCCTGGTCACCGGGGTGTTGGGCAAGCACGCGATCCGCGCCCAGGACCGTTCCGGCTTCGTGGTCAACGGGCTGTTGATCCCGTATCTCCTCTCCGCCATCCGGATGTTCGAGTCGGGCGCGGCCAGCCGCGACGACATCGACGCCGGGATGGAGCTGGGCTGCGCCCACCCGCAGGGCCCGTTGAAGGTGGCCGACCTGATCGGCCTGGACACCGTGGCCTCGATCGCCGCCTCGATGTACGAGGAGCTGAAGGAGCCGCTCTACGCTCCCCCGCCGCTGCTGCTGCGGATGGTGGCCGCCGGCCAGCTGGGCCGGAAGTCGGGCGCCGGCTTCTACTCCTACCCGCCCAAGGGCTGAACTCCCGGACCTCCGGAGGCTGTCCGGCTCGCCGGCAGCGCCCCCTCGCCGCCCGGAACGCCCCCGTGGGTCACAGTCGCCCCGCTCCGGCAGGACCGGGGCCGGTGGGACCCACGAACGGGATGGGCGGCGGCGAGGATGTCCGTGGACCACCGCTGGCATCGGAGGATGGCCGCGCGGGACACCAACGGGCCGCACCGCACGGCCACCCCGCTCGAACTCTTCTCCGACCCGTGTTGCGTGGTGGCGGTGGCGCGGACCGCCGGCGAGCCGCACGAGTACCTCGCCCAGGGGCGGCCGGCCACGGCGGTGGCCCGAGAAGCGGGTGGAACGGTCGCGGGTGGAACGGTCGCGGGTGGAACGGTCAGGAGGCGCGGCGGCGTGACCCGGCGGCCTTCTTCGTCGTCGACTTCTTCGACGCAATCTTCTTCCCGGCGGACTTCTTGGCCGTCGACTTCTTGGCCGTGGACTTCTTCGCCTGGGACTTCTTGGCCGCGCCCCTGCCCGCCGTGGACTTCCCGGCGGCCGACTTCTTCGCCTGCCGGCCGCCCCGCCCCCCGCCGGAGATGTCGGTGACCGTGGCGTCCTCGCCGCCCTCCCCCCGGGACTCCCGCGCGCTGCGCACGCTGTCCTCCAGGGCGGCCATCAGGTCCACCACGCGGCCGCCCCGGGCGGCCTCCTCGCCGGGGCTGGGCGGCTCGATGCCCTCCAACTTGGCGTTGACGAGGGTCTCCACGGCCTCCCGGTACTCGTCGTGCAGCTCGGACATGTCCACCGAACCCAGGGTGTCCATCAGGGTGTCCGCCATGTCCAACTCGGCGTCCCGCACGGTGACCTGCTCGGTGGGCGCGAGCCCCTCGGACGAACGGATCTCGTCCGGCCACAGCAGCGTGTGCATCCCCAGCACGTCCTCGTCCTCCCGGGTCCGCACCAGCGCCAGCGTCTCCCGCCCCCGCATCGCCAACTTGGCGACCGCCGCCTGCCCGGAACGGCGCAGCGCCTCGCGCAGCAGCACATAGGGCTTGGCGGCGCCGCTGTCGGGCGCCAGGTAGTAGGAACGGTCCAGCTGGTAGGGGTCGACGCTGGAGATCGGAACGAAGCCGAGGATCTCCACGGTCCGCGCGGTGGGCAGCGGAAGCGCGGCCAGATCCTCGTCACTGATCTGCACCAGCGTTCCGTCGGCGGCCTGGTACGCCTTCCCGATCTCGTCCCCGCTCAGCTCCTGGCCGTCCAGCTCGCACACCTTGCGGTACCGGATGCGGCCCTCGTCGGCGGTGTGCACCTGCCGGAAGGAGACGGAGTGGTTCTCGGTGGCGCTGACCACCTTGATGGGAATGGTCACCAGACCAAATGAGATGGACCCTTTCCAGATGGATCGCATGATCTGCCCCTTTCGCGCCAGCCATGCCAACCTCAGGGTATGCCTGTGGTCACCGTGGAGGATCGTCGACTGACGCTCTCCAACCTCGACAAGGTGCTCTACGCCGACGGCACCACCAAGGGCGAGCTGCTGCACCACTACGCCACCCACGGCGCGCTGCTCCTGCCCCACCTGGTCGATCGGCCACTGAGCCTGCTGCGCTACCCGGACGGCGGGGACGGCCAGCGCTTCTTCACCAAGAACGTTCCGCCCGGAACCCCCGACTGGGTGATGACCGGCGAGGTGCCCCGCTCCGGCGGCGGCACGATGCGCCAGCTCGTCGTCCAGGACCTGCCCTCGCTGGTGTGGGCGGCGAACCTGGTCGTGGAGTTCCACACCCCGCAGTGGACACTGAACGACCCGGGCACCGCCGACCGGCTCGTCTTCGACCTCGACCCGGGCGAGCCGGCCACCGTGGTCGACTGCTGCCGGGTCGCGCTCTGGCTGCGGGAACGGCTGGCCGCCGACGGGCTCACCTGCTACGCCAAGACCTCCGGGTCCAAGGGCCTGCACCTGCTGTGCCCGGTGACGCCGACCCCGGCCGGGGAGACCTCCGCCTACGCGAAGCGGCTGGCCGTCGAGGCCGGCCGCGACCTGCCCGACCTGGCCATCGCGGCGATGGCCCGCCGCCTCCGCCCGGGCCGCGTCTTCATCGACCACAGCCAGAACGCCGCCCGCAAGACCACCGCCACCCCCTACACCCTTCGCGCCCGGCCCCTGCCGACGGTCTCCGCGCCCGTGACCTGGGACGAGATCGCGGCCTGCGAGACCCCCGAGGACCTGGAGATCACCCTCGCCGATCTCCCGGGCCGCGTGGACGAGTTGGGCGATCTGTTCGCCGCGCTGGCCTCGGGGGACGAGGCGGCGCCGCTGCCGGGATGACGGGAGGGGTTCGGGGCCGCGCATCCCGGAACGGCGCGGGGGCGAACTCAGTCGATCTTCTTGATCACCCTCGCCGGCACCCCCGCGACGACGCTCCGAGCGGGAACGTCACGGGTCACCACGGCACCGGCGGCGACCACCGCGTCGGCACCGACGGTCACTCCTTGCAGGACCACGGCGGACGCCCCGATCCAGACGTTGCGTTCGATCCGGATCGGCGCCGACGTGACCTCGGAACGGCGCCGGTCCGGGTCCAGCGGGTGTCCCGAGGAGATCAGGCTGACGTTCGGGCCGAGCATCACGTCGTCACCGATCTCGATGCCACCCATGTCGTTGAAGCGGCAGCCCTGGTTCACGAAGACGTCGCGGCCCACCCGGAGGTTCACACCGTGGTCGGTGTAGACGGGCGGGATCAGGTGGAAGGTCTCGTCCACCGCCTGCCCGGTGAGTTCGGTCCACCGCTCGCGGATCTCGTCCTGCTGGGCATAGGTGAGCGCGTTGATCCGCTCCGCCCTGTCAATCGCCCGCCGCACCCTCTGCACGAAGTCCATTCCGCCTCCCGGTGACAACCCTCGTGTGGCCGATCGGAGTGAACCAACGCCGCGATCTCGCGGGCAAACAACCGGTCGGGGCGTCCGTCACCACCCC
Organism: Streptomyces triticirhizae; assembly: GCF_003696235.1. GTDB lineage: Bacteria > Actinomycetota > Actinomycetes > Streptomycetales > Streptomycetaceae > Streptomyces > Streptomyces triticirhizae. The sequence goes on along the minus strand of NZ_RFFJ01000178.1, from coordinate 1,253 downwards.
TGGTTGTGACGCGTACGATCCCGGGCATGGATGTCGAAGCCGTCCGGACGTTCGTGGCCGTGGCCGACGTGGGTCAGTTCCAGGCGGCGGCCGACGAACTCGGCATCAGCCAGCAGGCGGTGTCCAAGCGGATCGCCGGCCTGGAGAGGGACCTCGACGTCACCCTGCTGGTGCGGACCCCTCGCGGGTCCCAACTGAGCCTGGACGGCCGGGCCTTCCTGCCCCACGCCAGGAAGGTCCTGGCCGCCGTCGCGCGGGCCGAGCACTCCGTGCGCCCGGGAGGCAGGCCCCTGCGGGTCGACGTTCTCAACCAGCGCATCGCCCCGGGCCAGGCCGTCTACCGGTTCTACCGCTCCCATCCCCGGACCAGCCTGGAGGCGGTTGCCCTGGGCCAGGTGAACGCGGCCGAGGCGACGGAGGCCGTGGTGAAGGGAACGGTCGACGCCACCTTCCGCGCGCTGCCGGCCGACCGGGTTCCCGCCGGAGTCAGCGCCGAACGGCTCCTGGACTTCCCCCTCCAACTCCTGGTCGGCCCCGCCCACCCGCTGGCGGACGCCCGCGCGATCAGGCCCGCCGACCTCGTGGGGCACCGCATCTGGGTGCCCGGCATCCGACCGGGCATGGAGTGGTCGGCGTTCTATGAGGCGCTGTCCGAGACGTTCGGACTGAGCATCGACGCGCTCGGCCCCCACTTCGGCGACGAGGCCCTCATGGACGCCCTGGCCGACTCGGCCTCCCTGGCCACCCTCGTGGGCGCCGGGGACCGGTACGTGTGGCCCCAGGCCCACGACCTGCGACGCGTCGCCCTGCACGACCCGACGCCGGTGTACCCGCACAGCCTGCTGTTCCGCACCGGGGAGCGCCACCCGGCGCTGACCGCACTGCGCGCCTACCTGCGCGAGACGGCACCCGAGCCGCCCGGTGACATGTGGGTGCCACGCTGGGCACGCACCTGACCCGGGGCCCCTGGGCCCGCGCCTGGCCCGAGGCGCTCGGGGGGCGCCCGGGCGCCACCGGCATGTCCGAGGTGCCCGGCCCGGCCCGTCAGGCACCGGCCAACGACCGTCCGACGGCGGCATTTTGGGACGGCGCGCGGGGGCAGCGGCCCGTTCGGGCCCGGCGAACTCCGGCCCCCCGCAGGGGGCACGGCCCGCTCGCAGCCCAACCCCGGGCAGAGCCCCGCACCGGCCCTGGCACGTCTTGGGGCCCCGGCCGTTGGCCGGGGCCCCAAGACGGCCAACGGCCGGCACCCC
>NZ_RFFJ01000177.1 GCF_003696235.1 Streptomyces triticirhizae | reverse complement strand
GGGGTCGTCGCGGCGGGCTGGGGGCGGCGGGCCGGCGGCACCGCCGGGGGCACCGTGCCGACCGGGGCCTCCCGTCCCCCGGCCGGCGGCGCCGGCCGCCGCGCCCCGTAACGCCGGTGCACCGCCTGCTTGGTGACCCCCAGCGCCGAGCCCACCGCGTCCCAGGAGAACCCCAGCGAACGGTCGAAGTCGACCGCCGCTGTGACCAGCGCCTCCACGCTGTCTCGCAGCTCCTGGGCCAGCCGCACCGTGGGCGCGGGGGCCCGCCCGTAGACCACGAAACCGGCCGAGGGGCCGGTCCGTCGTGGTCGGTAGACGTTGCCCAACTGCGCGGTGAGCGTACGCAGGGCGTCCACCTGGCGGCGAACCCGCTCGATGTCGCGTACCAGCAGATGCAGGCTGGCCCGCGCCTGAGCGTCAGGGGTGGCGTGGTCGGCCATTTACAAGCCTCTCGAACCGGCGGCAAGGAAGGGACGGGCCGCGAGGGACCCGTCTGCGGTCAATCTGTCTTGACCAACGCGCCACCGGGCGCCTGAGTCACGCCCTCGGCGCGCATCGTCAACACGGCGGAGCGCACGGCCCTCAGCCCTGCGCCCCCCAGTGCCCCCGGACGCACCAGCACGCCACGGAACGTAGACTCTGCGGGCGCTCACCCCGCCCCACGCGCGGGCTCGTTGGGCCCGCCCGCCCCTGGTCCCGTTCACACACGTCCGAGAGGTCACCCACCCACGATGAGGCTGGTTTTCGCCGGCACCCCCGAGGTCGCCGTTCCCGCGCTGGACGCCCTGCTGGCGTCCGACCGGCACGAGGTCGTCGCCGTCGTCACCCGCCCCGACGCCCCGGCGGGCCGGGGCCGGAGGCTGGTCGCCAGCCCCGTGGCCGAGCGGGCCGCCGAGGCCGGGATCGAGATCCTGCGGCCGCGCCGCCCCAAGGACCCGGACTTTCTCGACAGGTTGACGGAGATCGCCCCCGACTGCTGCCCCGTGGTGGCCTACGGCGCGCTGCTGCCCAGGCCCGCGTTGGACATCCCGGCCCGGGGCTGGGTCAACCTGCACTTCTCCCTGCTGCCCGCGTGGCGCGGCGCCGCGCCCGTTCAGCACGCGCTGCTCGCCGGCGACGAGGTGACCGGCGCCAGCACCTTCCAGATCGAGGAGGGCCTGGACTCGGGCCCGGTCTACGGGGTGATCACCGAGGAGATCCGCCCCCGGGACACCAGCGGCGACCTGCTGACCCGGCTGGCGCTCGCCGGCTCCGGCCTGCTGGCCGCCACCATGGACGGCATCGAGGACGGCAGCCTCACGCCACGCCCCCAGCCGACCGAGGGCGTCAGCCTCGCGCCCAAGCTGACCGTCGAGGACGCGCGGGTCGACTGGAACGCGCCGGCGCTCCGCGTGGACCGGGTGGTGCGGGCGTGCACGCCGGCGCCCGGCGCGTGGACCACGTTCCGTGGCGAGCGGCTCAAGCTGCGCCAGGTCGAGCAGCTGCCCGACGAACCCGCCCTGGCGCCGGGCGAGTTGTGGGCCGACAAGCGGACGGTGCGGGTCGGCACCGGCTCCCACCCCGTCGAGCTGGCCTTCGTGCAGCCGCAGGGCAAGCGGCCCATGGCGGCCGCCGACTGGGCCCGGGGGGTGCGGGTCGCCGAGGGCGAACGACTCGGCGGCTGAGGCCACCGGGCCCCGCCCCCGTACCCTGGACCCCGGCCGCACCGGCCACCAGCCCGTTCTCCACCCGTTCCACCCGTACCCGCCGGAGTCAACGTTCCCGTGAGCAGTCGGCAGCGCCGTCCGTCCAAGCCCTATCGCCGCCCCCAGCGGGACCCCGCGCGCATCCTCGCGTTCGACGCGCTGCGCGCCGTCGACGAACGGGACGCCTACGCCAACCTGGTGCTGCCGCCGCTGCTCGCCCGTGCCAAGCGGGAGGGCAGCCTCGACGACCGGGACGCGGCGTTCGCCACCGAGCTGGTCTACGGCACGCTCCGCCGCCAGGGCACCTATGACGCGATCCTCGCCGAGTGCGTGGACCGCCCGCTGCGCGAGGTCGACCCGCCGGTGCTCGACGTGCTCTCGCTCGGCGTCCACCAGCTGCTCGCCACCCGCATCCCCACGCACGCCGCCGTGAGTTCGGCGGTCGAGCTGGCCCGCTGCGTGGTCGGCGACGGCCGGGCCAAGTTCGTCAACGCGGTGCTACGCCGGGTCACCGCCCACGACCTCGACGGCTGGATCGAGCTGCTCGCCCCGCCCTACGCCCGGGACCCCGAGGGCCATCTCGGCCTGCGGCACGCCCACCCGCGCTGGGTCGTCGGCGCCCTCTGGGACGCGCTGGGCGGGGAGCGCGAGGAGATCGAACGCCTGCTGGTCGCGGACAACGAGCGCCCCCGCGTCACCCTGGCCGCCCGCCCCGGGCGCAGCACCCCGCAGGAGCTGCTGGCCGGCGAGGGCGCCGAACCGGGCCGCTGGTCGCCGCAGGCCGTGCGGCTGGCCGAGGGCGGCGAGCCGGGCGCGGTGCCCGCCGTCGTCGAGGGCCGGGCCGGCGTGCAGGACGAGGGCAGCCAGCTGGTCGCGCTGGCCCTGACCAACGCGCCGCTGGGTGGCGGCCCCGACCGCCGCTGGCTGGACGGCTGCGCGGGACCCGGCGGCAAGGCCGCGCTGCTCGGCGCGCTCGCCGCCGAACGCGGCGCCGCCCTGGTCGCCAGCGAACTCCAGCCGCACCGGGCCCGGTTGGTGGCCCGCGCCCTGGCCGGCAACCCCGGCCCCTACCAGGTGTTGGTCGCCGACGCCCGCCGCCCCGCCTGGCGGCCCGCCAGCTTCGACCGGGTGCTGTTGGACGTCCCCTGCACCGGACTCGGCGCGCTGCGCCGCCGGCCCGAGTCCCGCTGGCGCCGCCGCCCCGAGGACCTGGACCGGCTCGCCACCCGGCAGCGCGAGCTGCTGCGGGCCGGCCTGGAGGCGCTCCGCCCCGGCGGCGTGCTCGGCTACGCCACCTGCTCCCCGCACCTGAGCGAGACCCGACTGGTGGTCGCCGACGTCCTCAGGGGCCTGGCCGACACCGACCTCACGGTGGAACGGGTCGACGCCCGGCCGCTGCTGCCCGGCGTTCCCGAGCTGGGCGACGGGCCAGACGTCCAGCTGTGGCCGCACCGCCACGGGACCGACGCGATGTATCTGGCGCTGCTGCGCCGAGCGGGCTGAGGGCAGCGGCGGACCGGGGCCGAACACGATGTTGAATACTGGGGCCATGGCCCAGATCAACCCCAGCATCCTGTCCGCCGACTTCGCCCGCCTCGCCGACGAGGCCCGCGCCGTCGAGGGCGCCGACTGGCTCCATGTCGACGTCATGGACAACCACTTCGTGCCCAACCTGACGCTGGGCGTGCCCGTGGTCCAGTCCCTGCGGAAGGCGACCGACACCCCGCTGGACTGCCACCTGATGATCGAGGACCCGGACCGTTGGGCGCCGTCGTTCGTCGAGGCGGGCGCCGGCTCGGTCACCTTCCACGCCGAGGCCGCCGCCGCGCCGGTCCGCCTGGCCAGGGAGATCCGCGCGCTGGGCGCCCGCGCCTCGATGGCGCTGAAGCCAGCCACGCCGATCGAACCGTTCGAGGACCTGCTGCCCGAGCTGGACATGATCCTGGTGATGACCGTCGAACCCGGCTTCGGCGGCCAGGCGTTCCTCGACATCATGGTGCCCAAGATCCGCCGCACCCGGGCGCTGATCGAACGCCACGGGCTGCCGCTGTGGCTCCAGGTCGACGGCGGGGTCTCGGCCGACACCATCGAGCGCTGCGCGGAGGCGGGGGCCGACGTCTTCGTCGCCGGCTCCGCCGTCTACGGCGCCGACGACCCGGCGGCCGCCGTGCGCGGGCTGCGCGCCTCGGCGGAACGGGCGGCCGAGCGCGCCGCCGCGGAACGGGCGGCCGCCGCCGGGCGGGGTGCCTCCGAGCGGTGAACCGGTTCGCGTTTCGTCTGCGAGGATTGAACGCGGAACGTGACCGGGGACACAGGGCCGATGAACAGTGAGGTGAGTGCGGTGCCGACCGGGAGGTCTGCCACACGGATGGGGCCCGCCGAGCTGATGCAGGCGGCGGCGATGGCACGGCGCTTCTACCTGGAGGGAAAGTCCAAGATCCAGATCGCGGACGAGTTCGGCGTCAGCCGCTTCAAGGTCGCCCGGGTGCTGGAGTCGGCGGTCGAACAGGAGCTGGTGCGCATCGAGATCCGCGTGCCCGCCGAGCTGGACGCCGAACGCTCCGACGCGCTCCGCTCGCACTTCGGCCTGCGCCACGTCGTCGTCGCCGAGTCGCCGACCGAGGCGACGGAGGACACCCCGGACCCGGAGCACCTCGGCGAGGTCGCCGCCGAGCTGCTGGAGGAGCTGGTCGCCGAGGGCGACGTGCTGGGCCTGGCCTGGGGAAGGTCAACGATCCACATGGCGGCGGCACTTCGCCATCTGCCGCCCTGCACGGTGGTCCAGCTGACCGGCGTCTACGACGCGGGCGCCGAACGCGGGTCGGTCGAGGCGGTCCGCCGGGCGGCCGACGTCTCCGGCGGCGAGGCGCACCCGATCTACGCGCCGATGCTGCTCTCCGACCCCGGCACCGCCGCCGCGCTGCGCGCCCAGCCCGGGATCGCCGCCGCCTTCGACTACTTCGACCGCGTCACCATCGCGGCCGTCTCCATCGGCACCTGGGAGACGGGGATCTCCACCGTCCACGACATGCTCGGCAAGGAGGAACGCGACCACTACGCCTCGCTCGGCGTCGCGGCGGAGATGTCGGCGCACCTCTTCTCCGCCGACGGGCGACGGATCGGCCGCGACCTCGGCGAACGGTGCATCACCGTGGAGCCGGAACGGCTGCGCCGCGTCCCCGAGGTCGTCGCCATCGCCGGCGGCCGCCGCAAGGCGGGCGCGATCAACGCGGTGCTGCGCTCCGGGCTGGTCACCAGTCTGGTCACGGACACGGCGGCGGCGGATCTGCTGCTGGCCACGCCGGCGCCGGCCCGGCCGGCGCTGGACCGGGCGGACCTCGACGCGTGACGCTGGCCGCCGGGCGGCACCAAGGGCGGGTGGGTGGGACACCCCGCGTCCCGGCTCAGACGAGGTGCTTCCCGGAGGCCGCTGTGCGACTTCGCCTCCGTGCCAGAGGCCGAGCGCAACCACGCGCACGGTCTTCACCGAGCCGGCGATGCGCGAGATCTACTCCGAGTGGGAGGACGTGGCCCGCACATGCGTGGAGGTGCTGAGGATGGAGGCCGGCGTCAGTCCCGCCGATCCGGCCCTCACCGCTCCTGTGGGCGACCCCGCGCTCACCCCACCGCGTCGATGATCTCGTCCGTGACCCACCGCGCCACGCCCTCCGGGAACGGCGCCGGCAGGCTGAGGACGATGTGGGTCGCGCCGGTGGTCAGCAGGTCCGTGACCACCGCGCGGGTGGCGGCTGGGTCGGCGTAGGAGACGTGGGTCTGCACCGAGCGCGTGATCTCGCCCGGGTCGCGGCCGAGTTGGGCGCACGCCGCGTCCAGCGCGGCGGCGCGCTCCGCGACGCGCGCGACGTCGGCGTGCGGCGGTCCCGAGATGTTCCACAGGTCGGCGTGTTCGGCGGCGACCCTCAGCAGCCCGTCGCCCGAGCCGCCGATCAGCAGCGGCAGCCGCCGCGCGGGGCGGGGCGCGGCGTGGGCGCCGGTCAGGCGGTAGTGGCGGCCGGCGAAGTCCGTCGGCTCCTCGTTCTCCCACAGTGCGCGCAGCACCCGGCAGCTCTCGTCGAGCCGGGCCAGCCCGACGCCGGGCGTGGGCGGCTCGATGCCCAGGGCGCGGTACCCGGCGACCGCCCTGGCCGCAGGCCCGGGGGCGGCGGGTTGGCCGGAGCGGGGGAGGGTGGGGCCCATGCCGAGGCCGACGGTGAGGCGGCCATCGGAGATGCCCTCCACCGTCGCCGCCATCTTGGCCAGCAGGGCGGGTGGGCGGAGCCGGTTGTTGGAGACCAGCAGGCCCAGGCCGATCCGTTCGGTGGAGGCGGCGAGCGCGGCCAGCGTCGTCCAGCCCTCCCAGGTCGGCCCGGTCGGCGGGCCGAAGAGCGGCGGGAGGTGGTCCCAGAGCCAGGCGTGCTCGATCCGCTCGATCCCGTCGGCCTCCCGCCAGACGCGCAGCAGGTCCGCGTAGTCGGTGTGGGCCGGGGTGGTCTTGATGCCGAAGCTCAACCGGCGGCCGTTCGTTCCTCCGCTCGCCGCACCCCGCGATGCCAGCCGTGATGTCACCCGAACCCCCTGTTGCCGCCCAACCGTTGGGCGCCATCGTGGCAGCGGCGTCGGGCGGCCGGGGCCCGGGCGGGGGAACGTCACCCGGGGTGCGAACGCGCGGCGGGTGGTGCGTTTCGCGTCGCGCGCCCCGCGAGCCGGCGCGCACGCGAGCGCGTGGGGGCGCGTGGACCATGGACGACCTGGGTGATAATGGCACAGGAGCCGCAGCCTCCCACCCGCCATCCATATCGAGCCACAGCAGGTGAGAGCGCGAGCATGAGGTTCCTCAACGACGCGAAGCCGTCCCACGACCTGACCTACGACGACGTCTTCATGGTCCCCAACCGTTCCTCCGTCGGTTCCCGGCTCGCGGTCGACCTGTCCTCGCCGGACGGTTCGGGGACGACGATTCCCCTGGTGGTCGCGAACATGACGGCGGTGGCCGGCCGCCGGATGGCCGAGACGGTGGCCAGGCGCGGGGGCCTGGTGGTGATCCCGCAGGACATCCCGCTGGACGTGGTCACCGAGGTGATCGCCTGGGTCAAGCGCCGCCATCTGGTGTTGGACACCCCGATCACGCTGGCCCCGACCCAGACCGTGGCCGACGCGCTGGCGCTGCTGCCCAAGCGGGCGCACAACGCCGGCGTGGTGGTCTCCAACGAGCGCCCCGTGGGCATCGTCACCGAGGCCGACCTGACCGGCGTCGACCGGTTCGCGCAGGTCGGCGAGGTGATGTCGCGCGACCTGCTGGTGTTGGCGGCCGACCTGGACCCCCAGGAGGCGTTCACCACCCTGGACTCGGCGCACCGCAAGATCGCCCCGGCCGTCGGCCCCGACGGGCGGCTGGTCGGCATCCTCAGCCGCAAGGGCGCGCTGCGCGCCACCCTCTACCAGCCGGCCGTGGACGCGGACGGCCGGCTGCGGGTGGCCGCCGCCGTCGGGATCAACGGCGATGTGGCCGCCCGCGCCGAGGCGTTGCTGGCCGCCGGCGTGGACACGTTGGTCGTCGACACCGCGCACGGCCACCAGGAGTCCATGCTCGCCGCGCTGCGTGCGGTCGCCGCGCTGCGGCCCTCGGTGCCGGTGGTGGCGGGGAACGTGGTCTCGGCCGAGGGCACCAGGGACCTGATCGAGGCGGGCGCCGACATCGTCAAGGTGGGCGTCGGCCCGGGCGCGATGTGCACGACCCGGATGATGACGGGCGTCGGCCGGCCGCAGTTCTCCGCCGTGGTGGAGTGCGCCGCCGAGGCGCGGCGGCTGGGGCGGCACGTGTGGGCGGACGGCGGGGTGCGGCACCCCAGGGACGTGGCGATGGCGCTGGCCGCCGGGGCGTCCAATGTGATGATCGGCTCCTGGTTTGCCGGCACCCACGAGTCGCCCGGCGACCTCCAGCAGTCCGCCGACGGGCGCCTGTACAAGGAGAGCTTCGGGATGGCCTCGGCCCGGGCGGTGCGCAGCAGGACCGCCGAGCAGTCGGCGTTCGAGCGGGCGCGCAAGGGCCTGTTCGAGGAGGGCATCTCCACCTCGCGGATGTTCCTGGACCCGGCGCGGCCCGGCGTCGAGGACCTGATCGACTCGATCATCGCGGGCGTGCGTTCCTCGTTCACCTATGCCGGGGCCGCCAACCTGGCCGAGTTCGGCGAACGCGCCGTGGTGGGGGTGCAGTCCGCCGCCGGCTACGCGGAGGGCAAGCCGCTGCACGCGAGTTGGCAGTAGGGGACCCCGCGCGGGGCGGGCCGGCGCGGGAGAAATGGGGGGAACGGTGGTCGGTGGCGCACGGACCGTGATCTGATGATGGCATGAGTGGACGTACCCGTGAGGGATACAGCGGAACGGGTCCGGGGCCCATCACCCCGGACGGCTGTGCGGTGGAGCGGTGGCTGCGGCTGCCGGTGGGGCGCGAGCCCAACATCATCGAGCGGGCCGTTCCGGCGGGCGCCAGCATCCTCGAACTCGGCTGCGGGGTGGGCCGGGTGACCCACCCGTTGGTCGAGCGGGGCTTCACGGTCACGGCCGTGGACGAGTCCCCGGAGATGCTGGAGCACGTCCGGGGGGCACGCACGGTCTGTGCGGCGATCGAGGAACTGGACCTGGGCGACGAGAGGTTCGACGTGGTGTTGCTCATGTCGTTCCTGATCCACAACGCCGACCCCGAGGTCCGCGCGGGCATGTTGCGCGCCTGCCGGCGCCATGTCGCGGACGGCGGCGCGGTGTTGATCCAGCGGGAGGGGGAGGACTGGCACCAGCGGGTGCCCAGGGAGGCGAAGACGGGGGATGACGGGCTGATCCGCGTCGCCTCGGCCGAGCCGATCAACGACGAACTCACCGAGATCCGGGTTGAGTACGAGTTCCCCGACGCGGAGTGGACGCACACCTTCCCCTCCTACCGGTGGAGCCGGGAGGCGTTCGAGGAGGCGCTGGCCGGCGCCGGGCTTCCCGTGGAGCGGTATCTGACCCTGGACCGCACCTGGGTGCTGGCCCGGCCGGCGTAGGCGCGGGACCCGCGCCGCGACCGCGCCGGCCCGCCCGGCGTGGGCGCGGCGTTGCCTGTTCGTCAACTTCCTTCACCCGACGGAGGGTTGAGCATTCCTGTCGGGGTGCATAGGTTCGACTTCCGGTAGTGAACGGCCCGCCCGACCCGGGCGGGCCGCCAATCCCGGGAGGATGCGCCATGCGCACGCGTCAACGGATCGCCACCCTGTTCACGGCCCTCGCCCTCAGCCTGGGCGTCATCTCGGTCTCGGCCGCGCCGGCCACCGCCGCGCCGGCCGACAAGCCGCAGGTGCTGAGCAGTTGGACGCAGACGAGCGCCAGCAGCTACAACGCCTGGCTCTCGGCTCGCAACAACCAGGGGGCCTGGGCCTCCTACGGCTTCGACTGGAGCACCGACCTGTGCTCCTCCTCGCCCGACAACCCCTTCGGCTTCCCCTTCAGCTTGTCATGTGCGCGGCATGACTTCGGCTACCGCAACTACAAGGCGGCCGGCACCTTCGACGCCAACAAGGCGCGCCTGGACAACGCGTTCTACCAGGACCTGCTGCGGGTCTGCGACAACTACTCCGGCGCCCAGGGCGCGGCCTGCGACAGCACCGCCTGGACCTACTACCAGGCGGTGCGGCTGCTCGGCTGACGCCGTTCGCACCCGCTGAACCCGGCGGGGGCCGGGCCGCGTCGGCCCTCGGGTCACTCGGTCCGGCCCCGCCCCCTGTTCACCCTCAGCCCTCGGCCCGGTCCCCGGCGCGGGGCGGCGTCCGTTTCCCGGCGCCCGGCGCCGAGGCCACCGGCGCGCTCGGCCTGGACCCGCGCCCCAGCACCCCCGCGCCCACCACCAGCAGCGCCGTCGCGACCGTGACCAGGGCGAACGACGCCCGCAGCGACGCCAGTTCGCCGATCGCGCCGATCAGCGTGGGCGCGACCAGGCTGGCCGTGTAGGTGATGGTCGCCACGCCGGCGATCGCCCGGCTCGGGTTGGGCCCGCTGTGTCCGGCCGCCGCGAACGTCAACGGCACCACCACCGCTATCCCCACCCCGATCAGCGCGAAGCCCGCGACCCCCTGGGCCGGCACCGTGGCCGTCACCACCAACAGCCCACCCAGCGCGGCCAGTCCGCCGCCGCACCGCACCGTGCGCACCGGGCCGAGCCGCCGCACCACCGCGTCCCCGAGCAGCCGGGCGACGGCCATCGTCGTGGCGAACGCCGTGTAGCTGGCGGCCGCCACCGTCTCCGAGGCGCCCGTGAGATCCCGCAGATACACCCCGGACCAGTCCATGCTGCCGCCCTCGGCCAGCACCGCGCAGATCCCCACCGCGCCGATCAGCAGCGCGGAGCGCGGCGGCAGCGCGAAGCGGGGCGGCGCCGCCTCGTCCCCGCTCGGCCGCACGTCCAGCAGCCCCCGGCAGGCCGGCACCACCGCCAGCAGCAACAGCGCGACGACCAGCGGGAGATGAACCCGCGCGTCCCACTCCAGCGCGACGGCGCCCACGCCCAGCGCCGAGCCGGTCAGGGTGCCGACGCTCCACAGCCCGTGCAGCCCCGACATGATGGACCGTCCGTGGCGCTCCTCCACCTCCACGCCCTGGGCGTTCATCGCCACGTCCGCCATCCCGGCGGTCGCGCCGAAGAGGAGGAGCAGCACGCAGAGCGCCGGCATGTTCGGCGCCATGACCGGCAGCGCGGAGGCCGCGATCCACAGCGCCAACAGGCCCCGCACCGCCGCGCGGGCGCCGTGCCGGTGGATCACCCGGCTGGCCAGCGGCATCGCGACCGAGGCGCCGACGGCCGGGAAGGCGAGGGCCAGGCCGAGGGCGGCCGTGCTGAGGCCCAACTGGTCCTGGAGCCAGGGGATTCGGGTGACGAAGCTGCCCGAGGCGGCGCCGTGCAGGGCGAACACCGTGCCAACGGAGACCCTGGCCCGGCGCACCCGGGCCGCGTGCGACGGTTCGACGGCCGAGGGGGCGACGGTCGGCGGCTCGACGGTCGGCGGGGAGGGGGTGGGGTGCGGGCCGGTCGAGGGCTCGGGGCGGGGCTCACGGGGCTCGCCTGGGGGATCGGGGAGAGACATGGCAGGGAAACTATCAGGAAGGTTGCCTAATAGTAAGGGGATAGAATCCCGGCCATGAGCAGCGTGCGCACCGCCACCCCGCAGACCGCCCGGGCCATCAACGACCGGATCGCGCTCGAACTCCTCACCGAGCACGGCCCGTTGACCGCCGCCCGACTGCGCGAGCTGACCGGGCTCTCCCGGCCAAGCGTCGCCGAACTGCTCGGCCGGCTGGGCCGCGAGGGGCTGGTCGACGTGGTGGGGGAGGCCGGCGCCGAGCGCCGGGGACCCAACGCGCGGGTCTACGGGCTGGTCGCCGGCCGCGCCCATGTGGCCGCCCTCGACGTCCGGTTCGACGGGGTCGAACTGGCCATCGCCGACCTCGCCGGCGCCACCGTCGCCACCAGGGCGCTGCCGCTGGTCGACGCGGCCGGGCCGGCCACAGGCGGTCAACACCCCATGGTCGCGGCCGCGTTGGCGGCCCTGGGCGAGATCGGCGACGCGGCCGGCGTCGCCGAGCCGCACACCGTGGCGCTCGGCGCCCCCGGGCTCGCCGACCCGGCCACCGGCGCCCTGCGCTTCTCCGACGCGCTGCCCGCCTGGCACCGCGAGCTGCTGGCCGCGCTGCGGGAGAACCTCGACGCCCCGGTGCTGCTGGAGAACGAGGTCAACCTCGCCGCCATCGCCGAACACCGGCTCGGCGCGGCCCGCGACCGCGACACGTTCGTCCTGCTGTGGCTGGGCGCCGGCGTCGGCGCGGCCGTGGTCCTCGACGGCGCGCTGCGCCGGGGGGCCTCGGGCGGCGCCGGCGAGGTGGGCTTCCTGCCGGTGCCAGGCCGCGTGGGACTGCCCTCGGCGACGGACTGCGAGGCCGGCTTCCACGGCCTGGTCTCCGGGGCGGCCGTGCGCGCGCTGGCGGCGGAACAGGGGCTGCCGGTCGGGGAGTTGGCGCCGGGCGAGCTGGCCAGGCCGGAACGGCTGGTCGCGGAGGCGGCCGAGCGGGGCACCGGACCGTCCGGCGCGTTCCTCGACGAGCTGGCCGGCCGGGTGGCGCTGGGCGCGGCCTCGGCGGTCGCCGTGCTTGACCCGGGCTGTGTGGTGCTCGGTGGCGAGGTCGGCCGGGCCGGCGGGGCCGCGCTGGCCGGCCGGGTGGCGGAACGGCTGGCGGCGATCTCGCCGCTCGACACGGAGGTCCGCGCGGCGACCGTCACCGGCAACCCGATCCTCGGCGGCGCCCTCCTCACGGCCCTGGCGGCCGCCCGTGCCGACCTCTTCGCGACGGACCGCTGACCGCGAGCCCCGCCGGGGCTCGCGAACCGAACCGGCGGTGAACGTTCGCGGTCGCGATGGATTTCGCGCCTCGCGATGGATGGTGCCCGCGACGACGGCTCGGGCGGTGGCGCCGGCCTCGGGGGCACGCCGACCGGCGGAACGGGACGACTTCGCCGATCACAGGGCTCTCCGAATCCTGGAGCGGAGTGGTTCTCCGTCTGTGGGCTCGGTGGCACGTGGAGTGGAGTGGTTCTCCGCCCTGCGGCCTCGGCGACTCCCGAAGCGGACCGGTTCTCCGCTTGCGGGCTTGGTGACCTCCCGAATCGGACCGGTTCTCCGCCTGTGGGTTCGTCCCCCTCCTGGAACGGAGCGGTTCTCCGCTCCTGGCCTCGGCTGACTCCTGTCGAAGAGTGGTTCTCCGCTTGCGGGCTCGGCAGGCTCAGGGCGGCCCCGGGGGCGGAGCCCCGAAGCGGGGTACCCCGCAGGGCGCGAACCGGCCGTGCGCGGAGGTGACTTCACCGGGAGCGGCCCGCAGGGCATGTCCCGCTCGCCGGGCGCGGCCTCGGCGCGCGGGGAGGCGCCCTCCGGGCACCCGCTCCGCTCGCCCGCGCCGCCCTCGCCACACCGCCGCCCCCGCCACAACGCGCGGCCCCTGTCGAACGCCCGGCCGCCCCAGGCGGGGTGAGGCCGGCCCGCAGGGCGGGGAACGCCACGAGGCGCGCGAGCGCCGCCGGCGCC
>NZ_RFFJ01000176.1 GCF_003696235.1 Streptomyces triticirhizae | reverse complement strand
GCCACGCGCGCCGCGCGTTACGCGCCGCGGCGTCTCGTGGCCCAACGTCTCCGCCAGGTGGTCCAGCAGCTTCAGGGCCGCCTCGGGGATGACCGTTCCCGGGGGGAAGACGGCGACCGCGCCCGCCTCGTGGAGGGCGGGGACGTCGTCGGGCGGGATGACACCGCCGACGACGATGCCGATGTCCTCCCGGCCGGCCGCGTCCAACTCCTCGCGCAGCGCCGGCACCAGCGTCAGGTGGCCGGCGGCGAGCGAGGAGACGCCGACGAGGTGGGTGTCGGCCTCGACGGCCTGCCGGGCGACCTCGGCCGGCGTCTGGAAGAGCGGGCCGACGTCCACGTCGAAGCCGAGGTCGGCGAACGCGGTGGCGATCACCTTCTGACCCCGGTCGTGGCCGTCCTGGCCCATCTTGGCGATCAGGATGCGGGGTCGGCGCCCCTCGGCCTCGGCGAAGGCGTCCACGCGGGCGCGGGCGGTCTCGATGGCGGAGGAGGCTCCTGCCTCGTGTCGGTACACGCCGGAGATGGTACGGACGTCGCCGGTGTGCCGTCCGTAGACCTTCTCCAGCGCGTCGGAGATCTCCCCGACGGTGGCGTGGGCGCGGGCGGCACGCACGGCGTGTTCGAGGAGGTTGCCGTCGCCGTCGGCGGCGCGGGTGAGGGCTTCCAGGGCGGCGCGGCAGGCGTCCTCGTCGCGTTCGGCACGCAACCTCCGCAGCTTGTCGATCTGTTGGGCGCGCACGGAGGTGTTGTCGACCTTGAGCACCTCGATGGCCCGGTCCTCGGCGACGCGGTACTTGTTGACGCCGATGACGGGCTGGCGCCCGGAGTCGATGCGGGCCTGGGTGCGGGCGGCGGCCTCCTCGACGCGGAGCTTGGGGATGCCGGCGTCGATGGCCCGGGCCATGCCGCCGGCCCGTTCGATCTCCTCCAGGTGGGCCCAGGCGCGCCGGGCGAGGTCGCCGGTGAGGCGCTCGACGTAGGCGGAGCCGCCCCAGGGGTCGATGACGCGGGTGGTGCCGGACTCCTGCTGGAGGAGGATCTGGGTGTTGCGGGCGATGCGCGCGGAGAAGTCCGTGGGCAGGGCGAGGGCCTCGTCCAGGGCGTTGGTGTGCAGGGACTGGGTGTGGCCCTGGGTGGCGGCCATCGCCTCCACACAGGTGCGGGTCACGTTGTTGAACACGTCCTGCGCGGTCAGCGACCAGCCGGAGGTCTGCGAATGGGTGCGCAGCGAGAGGGACTTGGGGTTCCTCGGCTCGAACTGGTTGACCAGCCTGGCCCACAGCAGGCGCGCGGCGCGGAGCTTGGCGACCTCCATGAAGAAGTTCATCCCGATGCCCCAGAAGAACGACAGCCGGGGCGCGAACGCGTCGACGTCCAGGCCGGCGGCCCGGCCGGCGCGCAGGTACTCGACGCCGTCGGCCAGGGTGTACGCCAGCTCCAGGTCGGCCGTCGCCCCGGCCTCCTGGATGTGGTAGCCGGAGATGGAGATCGAGTTGTAGCGGGGCATCTCGCGGGAGGTGAACGCGAAGATGTCGGAGATGATCCGCATGGAGGGGCCCGGCGGGTAGATGTAGGTGTTGCGGACCATGAACTCCTTGAGGATGTCGTTCTGGATCGTGCCGGCCAACTTCGCGGCGGGCACGCCCTGTTCCTCGGCGGCGACGATGTACAGCGCCAGCACCGGCAGCACCGCGCCGTTCATGGTCATCGACACCGACATCCGGTCCAGCGGGATGCCGTCGAAGAGCTGCCGCATGTCCAGGATGGAGTCGATCGCCACCCCGGCCATCCCGACGTCGCCGGTCACCCGGGGGTGGTCGGAGTCGTAGCCACGGTGGGTGGGCAGGTCGAACGCGACCGACAGGCCCTTCTGGCCGGCCGCCAGGTTGCGGCGGTAGAACGCGTTGGACTCCTGCGCGGTGGAGAAGCCGGCGTACTGGCGGATCGTCCACGGCTGGTTGACGTACATCGTCGGGTACGGGCCGCGCAGGAACGGCGCCATGCCCGGGTAGGTGTCGAGGAAGTCAAGGCCGGCCAGGTCCTCGGCGGTGTACAGGGGCGGCACGTCGATGCCCTCCGGGGTGTGCCACACCAGGTCCTGCACCGAGTGCCCGGTCCGTTCCTTGACCGCCGCCGCCCAGCGCTCGGCCCCGTGGTCGGTCCCCGGGGCGGGCGGCTCGTCCCACTCCATCGAGGAGAAGTCCGGAATCACACCACTCATCGCGCCACTCCCATCACATCGAGTGCCCCGTCCAGCGTGGCCACCGCGTCGCCGCCCTTGAAGACGAACTCGTCGACGTCCGGCGGCCGTCGCTCCAGCCGCCCGGCCAGATACACCCGCCGCGTCCCGGCCTCGGCCAGCGCCCGCGCCACGTCGGCGGCGTGCTCGGCGTACCCGTCGTCGGACCCGCACAGGCACGCGATCGTCGCCCCGCTGGCGCGGAACGCCTCGGCGGCCGTCGCCGCGTCCACCGGCGCCTCCGGCCGGACCGGCTCGATGCCGCCGGCCTGGAACAGGTTGGCGGCGAACGAGGCCCGCGCGGTGTGCGCCGCCACCGGGCCCAGCGTCGCCAGGAAGACCCTCGGGCGCTGCCCGGTCGCCGCCAGCCGGGCGTCGGAACGGGCGCGCAGCGCCTCGTAGGCGTCGTCGCGCCGCACCCTCGGCAGCCCGCCGCCGGGCGCCGGCGGGGCCGGCTCGCGCACCACGGGCTCCTCCGTCAGCAGCGGGAACTCGCTGACGCCGGTGACGGGTTCGCGCCGCGTCGCCAGGCGCCGCGTCCGCTCCCGCCAGGTCGCGGCGATCCGCTCCTCGACCAGGCCCGACTCCAGCGCCGCCGCCATCCCGCCGGCCGCCTCGATCTCGCGGAACCAGCGCCAGCCCGCCGCCGCCAACTCCCCGGTCAGCGACTCCACATACCAGGAGCCGCCCGCCGGGTCGATCACCCGCGCCAGGTGCGACTCCTCCACCAGGATCGTCGAGGTGTTCCGCGCGATGCGCCGCGAGAACCCGTCCGAGAGCCCCAGGCCCTCGTCGAACGGCAGCACCGTCACCGCGTCCGCGCCGCCCACCCCGGCGGCGAACGCCGCCACCGTGGTGCGCAGCATGTTCACCCACGGGTCCCGACGGGTCATCATCACCCGTGAGGTCACGGCGTGTTGGCGCTGCGCGCCCGCCGCGTCCGAGGCGCCGCTGGCCCGCGCCACCCGCCCCCACAGCGCGCGCGCCGCCCGCAGCTTCGCGATCCCGAGGAACTGGTCGGCGTCCACGGCGTAGCGGAACTCCAGCTGCCCCAGCGCCTCGTCCACCGACAGGCCGCCGTCGGTCAACGCCCGCAGATACGCCACGCCGGCCGCCAGCGAACAGCCCAACTCCTGCGCCGGCGAGGCGCCCGCCTCGTGGAACGGCAGCCCGTCCACCACCAGCGCCCGCAGCGACCGGTACTCCCGCGCGCAGCGCACCGCCAACTCCACGGCCGGACCCAGGTCCGATGGCCGGCCGGTGCGGGCCCGCACGCCCAGCGGGTCGGCGCCCAGCACGCCGAGCGCCGCCTCGGGCGCGACCCCGCGCGCGGCGAGCAGCGCCAGGAACTCCCGCGCGGCGTCCGGGTACTGGGCCCCGGCGTCGAGCACGACGGGCGCCAGGTCCAGCAGCACACCGTCCAGGGCGGCCGGCAGGTCGGCGACCGGGACCCCGCCTGCGCCGACCGCGATCCACAGCGCGGCGACGCCCAGTTCAAGGTCGGTGCGGAGCGCCTCGTTCAACGGCCCGGCCGCCGGCAGCACATGGCGCTGCCTGATCTCCCAGCCGCCCAGCGCGCCGCCCTCGGGCCGGCCCCCGCGCACGAAGGGCGCGCTCCCCGGGTAGCCGGGCGCCGCCCCCGCGTTCTCCGCCGTGTACAGCGGCAGGGTGCGCACATCGTCCTCCAGTCGGGTGGCCAGCCGCAGCTCGGCCTCCTCGCCCGACAGCTCGCCGGCGCCCGCCTTCCGCAGAACACCGGCCGCCAGCGCGCGCCACCGTTCTCGGTCGCCCTGGGGGAAGTCGGCGGCCAGGGTGAGGCCGTCGTCGGGGGGTACGGTCAACTCCATGGCCTCGCGCTTCCGTGTGACGAGTACGGGGGACAAGTGTCCACCAGCAAAGTTCAGACCAGAGCCCTAAAGGAGCCCCTAAGTCGGCTCACGGGAACGTTTCTGGGGATGGATAGGGGTGGCTCTCGCCGGCGGCGCCCGTCGCGGGCGAACCCGTCAGCACCACCCGGTCGCAGCGGCCCCGCGAGGCCGCCACCAGCAGCGCGTTGGGCCGGTCGTTGCTGTCCACCCAGGCGCGGGCCTCGGCCGAGGAGCGGCCGTGCCGGCGGTGCCTGGCCACCAGCCGGGCGTCCCGCAGCTCCTCCGGCGCGTCCACGTACCAGAGTTGGTCGATCAGCGCCCGCGCCTGACGCCAGCCGGGGGCGTCCAGCGCCAGGTAGTTCCCCTCGGTGACGACCAGCCGAACGTCGGCGGCCACCCGGTGGCGCGCGGCCACCGGCTCGTCCAGCGAACGGTCGAAGTCCGGCACGTACACCTCCTCCCTGCCGGCCGCCGCCAGCAGCCTGGCCAGCAGCGCCGCATAGCCCAGCGCGTCGAAGCTGGGCTCGGAGCCCTTGCGGGACCGCAGCCCCAGCCGGTCCAGCTGCGCGTTGGAGAGATGGAACCCGTCCAGCGGCACATACGCGGCGACCTCGCCGAGCGCCGCCACCAGCGAGCCGGCCAGCGTCGACTTGCCGGCGCCCGGCGGCCCCGCCAGGCCCAGCACCGCGCGTCCGCGCTCCGGCACCAGCGCCGCCGCGTCCTCCGCCAGCTCGGCCAGTGAGGTGGACTCCATGAACCTCAGCGTAAGTTAACGACGGTTCGCATGTCAGCGGGGTCGGGAGGGCAACCGGGCGTGGGCTGGATCACGGTCGGGGCGCAGCCCGCGCCACGAGGGCTGCCGCAGCCGCCCCTCCCTGGTCCACGCGCGGAACGCCACCTCCCCGACCAGCGTGGGCGCCACCCAGTGCGCCAGCCGGGCCCGGGGCCCCGGCACCCCGTCGTCGAACGGGCTGTGCTCCCTGGCCAACCCCGCCAGCCGCACGTCCAGATCGGCCAGCACCGCCTCGCTGAACCCGCTGCCCACATGGCCGACATAGCGCAGCCGGCCGTCCTCGTCGTGGGCGCCGACCAGCAGCGAGCCCACCGTTCCGTCGCGCCGCCCGGCGCCCGCCTGCCAGCCGCCGACCACCACCTCGACCGTGCGCACCAGCGGCGTCTTCACCCAGCGCGGCGAGCGGCGGCCCGGCTGGTAGGGGGAGTCGAGCCGCTTGGCGACCAGCCCCTCCAGGCCGTGCCGCTCCGCCACCCGCAGCAGCCGCTCCGGGTCGGCCTCGACGCCGAGCTGGGCCGGCGGCACCGCGATCCGCCCGGCCGGGTCCGCCGGCAGCGCCTCGAGCGAGGCGCGCCGCCGCCGGTAGGGCCAGCCCAACAGCCGCTCGCCGTCCAGCAGCAGGAGGTCGAACGCGAAGAACACCACCGGGATCTCGGCGAGCAGCGCCCGCCCGGGGTGACGCCGCTGGTGGCGGCGTTGCAGCCGGCCGAAGTCCGGCCCGCCGTCGGGGCCCAGCGCCACGATCTCCCCGTCCAGCACGGCCGAGCGGCCGGTCAGTGGGCCGGTGCCCGCCTGGGCCAGCTCGGGGTAGGTCGGGGTGAGGTCGTTGCCGTTGCGGCTGGTCAGCCGGGTGGTGCCGTCGGCGGCGACCCGCAGACAGCAGCGGTAGCCGTCCCACTTCCACTCGTAGGCCCACGCCGCGCCGGTCGGCGGGCGGCCGTCCACCGCCAGCATCGGCGCCACCGCGTCCGGCACCGCCGCTCCCGGCCCGTTCCTCCCGGCCGCTCCGTCGGCCGTTGCCCTCGCCATGCCCCCAGTAGACGCCCGCCGTGACCGCCGGGCGGCGCTGGCCGGGGCGCCCGGCGCGTCAGGCGCTGACGCCGACCGCCCTGCCGACCGTGTCCTCGCGTTCGACCAGGTCGAGCAGGGCGCGGGCCACGTCGGCCCTGGCCACGCTGTTGCCGGGCGGGCCGCCGTCCACGACCAGCCGGTAGGAGCCACGGCCCGCCGCGTCGGTCAGCCGGGGCGGGCGCACCGCCGTCCACGCCAACCCGCTGCCGCTCAGCACCCGTTCCATGCCCTCCAGGTCGCGGTAGGCCGCGCCGAAGACCCGCCAGAGCAGGCCGTTGAGCACGGTCCTGGTCAGCCACGGCTGGCCGGCGCCCGTGCTGTTGAGCGGCGCGGCGCTGACGGCCAGCAGCCGCCGCACCCCGGCGGTGCGCATGGCCGCCACCAGCGCCTCGGCGGAGCCGGTGGCCACCCGCAGTGGGGCCCTGCGGCCGGCCGCGCCCATCGCGGAGAGCACGGCGTCGGCGCCCTCGACGGCCGGCGTCAGCTCCGCCGCGCTCAGCGCGTCGGCGGTCACCACGGTGAGCGCCGTGTGCTCCCGCATCGCCAGCCGCGCCGGGTCGCGCACCACGGCCGTCACCCGGTGGCCGGCCGCGAGCCCCTGGCGCACCACCTCGCCCCCGACCCCACCGGTTGCCCCGAGCACCGTGATCCGCACGGAACGCTCCCGTCCGTCGACGTCGTCTCCCCGCATCATGCCCTGCCGGGCGGGCGGCGGGGCGGGCGGCCCCCGCCGGCGCCAACGGCGTTGCCCGGCCGCGTGGTTGGCGATGCGGGGGAAAGGTCGAAGGACCGGCAGGTTCGGCCGCTTCCGGGCCCGCAGCCGGCGGGCGTTCCCGCCGACCACGGGCGTTTCCGCGCTCACGCGGACGGCGCAGTCCCGGGCGCGGGGCGGAGCCGGCGGGGGCAGGGTGGGGTGAGGCGGCGGTCGGCCGGCCGCGCCGTTCGAGTCTCGGAACGTGCCGGAGAACCCGGAGGAGAGCCATGTCGCGACCCGCCGCATCCGTTCCCGCCGAGGGCGGTCCGCTGCCGGCCGTCTGCGGGCACACGCATCTCTTCCGGGGCGCCACGGTCCGCGTCCAGGGCGTGGCCGACCCGGCGGGCTTCGCCGCGCGGCCGAGGCCCCTGGAGGTGGAGCTGGTCTTCTCCGACGGGGTGGTGCTGACCGTCGAGCTGCTGGTCTCCGATGACGGGAGCGCGGTGCTCTCGGTGCCGGCCTACACCACGGAGGCGGGCGCCGGACTGCCGCAACGGACCTGGCCCGTGCGGGAGTTCACGGTGCGGGACGCGGACGTCGAGCTGCTGTTGGACGCCCGGCTGGACTGAGCGGGCGCGTCCTCGCTGCCCGTCGAGTTGGGGGTCGCGACCCGTCTCCCGTCAACCGCCCTTCTCCGATGAAGAGTTGAGATCCCTGACGACCCGCGAGAAGCCGCCCGTGAGCCAGGTCTCCAGCGCGGGAAGGGTCTCCTCCTCCAGGACGATCACCGCCACTCTCTCGGGGAGTCGCTCCATGGCCCGCAGGACGTCGGCGAAGGGGGACTCCCGAAGGGCCGTCGCGATGCGGTCCGCCCGCGTCTCGTTGCCCTCCTGATGCCTGCGGTACCAGCTCTGGAGGTTGGACTCGGTGCTGATGAACGCGTTTCTGCGGCCCCGCACGAGATCGGGCCGATTGAGCTTGAAGACTTCGATCGTCGTCTCCCCCTTGGGAGTCCGGGGCTCGTACACGCCGGCCGCCAGCAGAAGGGTCAGGTGCTCTGCGGGGTCCTCTCTGGACAGGTCGACCAGCAGACACAGCCCGTCGGCGTCGCAGGGGTAGGCATCACGCTTCTCGTTGCTGTTGCAGTGCGAGCAGGCCAGCAGCTGGTTGACCCATTCGAAGGCTCGCAGGGGCGCGTTCGCGATCGGTTGGAAGTGATCGATGTCCGTTCCGAGGCTGTCCTCGCAGTACATGCACCTGGTAGCCATCGGGCAACAGGCCGTCCGCCAGTATCCTGACGACCTTCTCCAGCAACTCCGCCGCTCCCGGGCGGTTCTCCAGCCGCCTCAGGTGCAGGTCGACCAGCCAGGGCACGCCTTCGGCCAGCGAGGCCTCCTCGTGAAAGAGTGTCGCCATCCGACCCGGGCCCGGTGCCAACATCAGCCGCTGCGCGTCGCCGGACCCGCCCACCAGGCGGCGGAAGGGCCCGTAGCCCGCGCACAGCCACCCCCGGGGGTTCTCGGCCCACGGTCCTCTGAGGCCCCAGTGGCTTGTGGTCTCCCCCCGGTGATCGAACGTCTCCAGGGAGGGGCGGAGGCCGTCCGGCTCACTTCCCCGCGCGCCAGGTCGGAGCCACTCCAGGCCCAACACCATGGTGTCCTTCCCCGGTCGCCGTCCGCTGCCGACGAACGCGTCCCGCCCGTCCCGGACCACCCGCGTCTCGACGTAGCCGCAGGTGGCCCAGGCGGACACCCAGTCGCCGAAGTCGGCCACCAGGTTCCGAGCCACGGTGGGGCCGCCCAGCGACAGCGCCAGCGCCTGGAGAAGGGACGACTTCCCCGAGCCGTTTCGTCCCGCGACAACCGTCCAGCCGCCCCGCGCCGGCAGTTCCAGGTCCACCGTGCGCGCCCCGGTGAAGCCCTTGATGTCATGGACTCGGACCCTTGAGACATACACCGTCTCCGTCGCCCCTTCCGGTCGGTCTGCGTTGCCGGGAACCTTCGGCGCTCCCGGGAACAGCCTTTCACGCGTTCCGACACGGCGGTGCGAGCGCACGTCGGGGCGTGGACCGGACTCCTGTCGCGGACACCGAGAGCAGCGATGGTCCCCGGCGCCGCGCCCGTGCGGCATGTCCCACCGCGCCCGATGGTGCGCGCCGCGTTGACGCGCCGGTGCCCGGCGAGCCGCGCGGCTCGCCGAGCACCGGTCGTTCGTCGTGACGGGCCGTCAGCCGACCGGGGTCCAGGCGAAGTCCACCTGGTCGCCGGCGTCCAGCTGGAACTGGCAGCCGCCGACCGGGGTCGCCGTGCCGTTGACGGAGATCAGCCAGAAGTCGTCGGCGGTCTGGCTCTGGCCGTCGATGGTGGTCACCAGGTAGTCGTCGAAGGAGGCGTACCAGACGCCGTCCCAGGAGAAGCCGTGTTCGGCGGCGGCGTCGTCGAGGGCCGCCGTCGGGGTGGCGCCGGGGGAGGGGTTGGCGCCGTTGTTGGTGCCGTCGCACAGCTGGGCGCCGCCGGTGGCCGGGTTGACGACATGCCCGTCGGTGGTGACGTCGCCGTCGAAGAGCACCCCGTCGGGGCCGGTCACGGTGAGGGAGACGGTGATCGGCGCGGCGGCCGACACGTTCCCCTCGGCCTGGGCCGCCGGCGCGGCGGCCAGCAGGGCGAGGCCGAGCGCGGCGGTGGTGGCGAGCACGCGTCTGCGCGCCGTGGTGGAGCGGGACAGGAGCCTGGACATGGCGAATCTCCTTCAGAACGTGCGGGATTGAGCTGAGAAGTTGACATCAGGCGTTGCGCCGGGATGGCGCACCGGGCCGGCGCCGCCCGGGGGCCCCACGGGACCCCGGGCGGCCCGGGGTCAGGAGGCGGAGCGGCGGCGTCGGTGGTGGGCCAGGGCCCACAGGCCCGCGCCGGCTGCCAGCAGCGCGGCGGCCCAACCGACCAGCGGCAACGTCGAGTTGCCGGTGCTGGCCAGGTTGCCGTCGCGGTCGCCGCCGCCGCTGGCGAGCCCGTCGGAGCCGCCGGAGTCCCCGAGGGAACTGCCGCCGTCCGAGAGGTCACCCGAAGTGCTCGCCGGGCCGGGCTCGTTGGGGTCGTCGTCGCCGGGCGGCTCGGTGCCGTCGGCGTCGCCGCTCGCGCCGCCGTCCGCGCCGGAGTCCGAACTCCCGCCGTCGTCACCGCCGTTGGCGCCCTCGCTGGCGCCGCCCGCCGCCGGGCCCTCGGCGCCGCCGTCCGCGCCGTCGGTGAGGCCGTGGCTGGCGCCCTCGGGGCCGCCGCCGTCGTCCGGATAGCACTCGATCAGGCCGGGCGAGGGGTCGGCGCCGGCGCCGTCGATCTCGCCCAGCGGCACCTCGGCCAGCGCCGGGATCACCTGGGCGGTGGCGCGCAGCGCCATCCCGTCGATGATCGGGTCCATGTAGCCGACGCCGCCCCGGTCCGCGGCGTCCGCCGCGCAGCCGGCCTGGAGGGCGCGCAGCCAGACCCAGCCGTCCTCGGCCGCCTCGGCGCGTCCGCCGGCGATCAACGCCTGGACGGCCAGCGCGGTGGAGTTGGAGTTGGGCGCGCTGGTCGCGTTGTAGCCGAAGCCGCCGTTGTCCTGCTGCTGGCTCTCCAGCCAGTCGAGCGCCGGCTCGGCGTCGGCGGCCCGGCCGGCGTCCACCAGGGCCTGCACGGCCATGCCGGTGGAGTCGGTGTCGGCGTTGCAACGGTCGGGGCGGCGGCTGAGGGAGAGCGGGAAGCCACCGTCGGCACAGCGCGTCGAGGCGAGGAACTCCACGGCCTCGTCCGGGAGTTCGCCGCTGCGGCGCAGCGCGAGCACCGCGAGGGACTGGCTGAACTGGTTGGACATGTCGCCGGTCGGCGCCGCGTCGGTGAAGCGGCCGTCCTCGTTCATCCGCTCCAGCAGCATCCCGGTCAGGTCGAGCCCGCCGAAGTCGCCCGGGTCGCGGTGCTGGATCGAGGCCACCAGCGCCAGCTTCGCGGTGCCGCCGGCGTTGACCGCCTCGGGGCCGCCGCGTCGGGCGTAGGCGGCGGCGTTGGCCTCCAGCCAGTCGGTGGCCCGCTCGGCGGCCTCGCCGGCCGTGCCGGTGGCGGCGAAGCCCATCACCAGGTCGGCGGTCAGCCCGTGGTCCTCCGATGCGTGGGTGCCGTCGGTGAGCTGCGCGACGGACCAGGTGACGGCGGCCTCCGCCGGGGATTCCAGCTCGGGCGGCGCGTCCGCGACGGCGGCGCCCGGCACCGTCAGCAGCGAGCCGGCCAGCGCGGCCCCGGTGGCGAGCGCCGCCGCGCGGCGCCACGGTCTGCGGCGCCGACCCGGGGCGTCCTGGTCAACGGCGGTGGAAATCATCAGTGTTCACGTTCCTTCTCAAGGGAGCGGGACAGGGTGGCGAGGCCGGGGGCCGGCCGTGGAACGGCCGGCTCGGGGCCGGATGCGGTGGTCGGTTCGGTGGTGGCTTCGGTGGTCGGTTCGGTGGTCGGTTCGGGGATCGCTTCGGCCGGCGGGGCCGGGGCCGTCGCCTCGACGGGCGGGGCCGGCAGCGGCCGGGCGGGCGGGGTGAACGCGACGGGCGCGTCGAACGCGGCCCGCCGCGCGGCGCGGCGCAGCGTCACCAGGACGGCGGGGCCCAGCACGGAGATCGCGACCGCGTTGGTCACCGCCCGGCCGGTGTCCCAGCCGAGGCTGGAGGTGGCCAGGGTGTAGAGGACGAAGGTGCGCAGATTGGCCAGCGGCCCGGCCTCGGGGTCCATCGCCAGCTGGGTGCCGTCGTCCACGGCGAACGGCCAGAACCACAGGTTCATGAAGAAGCCGAAGGCATAGGCGCTGACCACCCCGTAGCCGGCGAGCAGCGCGATCTCGGCGCGGCCCGTCACCCGGCGCGGCAGCAGCCCCGCGCCCAGGCCGACCCAGCCGGCCGCCATCATCTGGAACGGCAGCCAGGGGCCGATGCCGGCCGTCAGCAGCGCGGAGGCGAAGAGCGAGACGTTGCCCAGCGCGAAGCCGAAGCCCGGGCCGAAGACCCGGCCGGCCAGCACCAGCAGGAAGAACACCGTCTCGATGCCCGCCGTGCCGGCCCCCAGCGGGCGCAGCGCCGCGTTGACGGCCGCCAACACCCCCAGCAGCGCAAGGGACTTGGGGTCGATGCCGCCCTCGGAGACCTCGGCCAGCACCACGGCCAGGATCACCGGCAGCAGCAGCACGAACAGCAGCTGCGCCTGGTCGGCGTGCGCCACCTCCTGCGGTTGCGGCGGCAGCAGCAGCGGCCAGCAGAACATCGCCAGGCCGATCACGCTGGCCAGCGCCAGCACGACGGCGGCGCGGGGTCCGACCCGCAACGCCGTCGCGCGCTGCGGCAGTTGAACGTCCGGGCCCGTCACGTCGCCACCTCCGTCGCCGTCAACGCGGCGCGTACCTGATCGACCGTCAGCCAGGGTTCGGGCCGCAGCACCTTGGCGACCTGCGGGGCGAACGCGGGCGAGGCGCACACCACGTCGGCGGTTGGGCCGTCCGCGACCAGGTCGCCGTCGGCCAGCACCACCACCCGGTCGGCGGTGCCGGCCACGAACTCCACGTCGTGCGTGGCGACCAGCACCGAGCCGCCCTCGTCGGCCAGTTGGCGCACCAGGGCCCCGAAGGCGCGCTTGGCGTCGTAGTCCAGGCCCCTGGTCGGCTCGTCCAGCAGCAACACCTGTGGGGAGGCGGTGAGTTGGATAGCGAGCACCAGGGCGAGCCGCTGCCCCTCGGAGAGGTCGCGCGGATGGGCGGCCTCGCTTATGCCCGGCGCCATCCGGTCCAACAGGCCACGGCAGCGGCCCGGTTCGGCTGCCGACTCGGCGTCGGCCTGGGCGCACTCGGCCGCCACGGTCTGGAGGTAGAGCAGGTCGGCGGCGTTCTGCGGGACCAGCCCGACCAGCCGCCTGGCCTCCTCGGGGCCCAGCGCGCCCGGGTCGGCCTCGCCCACCCGCACCCTTCCGGCGCGACGCGGGCCCGAGCCCTGGAGCGCCCACAGCAGTGAGGACTTGCCCGAGCCGTTCCGCCCCATCAGCGCGGTCACCTCGCCGGCCCGCAGCGCCAGGTCCACCTCGCGCACCGCGACCTTCCGGCCGTAGGCGACGCTGACCCGCTCGGCGCGCAGCGCGACGGGCCGTGCCGGCGTGGCCTGGCCCGGTCCGGCCGGCGGCCCCTGCCCGGCCAGCCGGCGGCGCAGCGCCG
>NZ_RFFJ01000175.1 GCF_003696235.1 Streptomyces triticirhizae | reverse complement strand
GGCGCCGGGCCCGGCCCAGCCGGGACCGCCGCCGGGGCCCGCAGGGCCGCAGCCGGGCTACGGCTATCCGCAGCAGCCCCAGCCCCAACCGCCGGGCCCGCAGCCCGGATACGGCTATCCGCAGGGCGGCCCGGGGCCCGCGATGCCGGGCCCGGGAATGCCCGGGCCGGGAATGCCCGGGCCGGGAATGCCCGGGCCGGGAATGCCGGGACCCGGGATGCCCGGG
This sequence comes from Streptomyces triticirhizae, assembly GCF_003696235.1. GTDB lineage: Bacteria > Actinomycetota > Actinomycetes > Streptomycetales > Streptomycetaceae > Streptomyces > Streptomyces triticirhizae. The sequence goes on along the minus strand of NZ_RFFJ01000175.1, from coordinate 12,672 downwards.
CCCTACCCGCCGCCGCCCCCGCGCCGGGGGAACGCGGGCGCCGCCGTCGCCCTGATGTTCGGGGCGGTCCTGGCGCTGTTCTTCCTCTACGGCCTGGTCACCGGCATGGTGGTGGACTTCGAGGACCTCATCCGGGACGCCATGGAGAACGGCGACACCGAGATCGACGTCGCCCAACTCACCTGGCTGGCCCCGCTGATCGGCGCGCTGGTCGGCCTGCCGGTGGCCAAGCTGGCGCCCGGACAGGTCGGGCTCTACTGGCTGGCGGCGGTCGGCGCCGTGCTGACGATGGTGCTGGGCGAGACGTTCGCCTCGGCGGTGCTGGCCTCCGAGGCCGTCGACGGGGCCAAGGGCTCCCTGGAGATCTTCTTCGAGGACTTCTCCGACGTCTTCGAGAGCTGGACGGAGAACTCCCACGGCATGACCTGGCCGCTGATGGCGCTGGCGCCGGCGGCGGCCGTGTTCACCGGGTACTTCCTCGGCGGCACCCAACGCCCCGGGCCCCCGGGGCCGCAGCCGATGCCCTACCACTGACGTTCCTTGCCCCGCCCCCGCCGCCCGAGGCGCCGGCCACCCGGCCGGTTCCTCGGGCGGCGGCCGTTTCACCGGTCGCCCGGCGCCAGGCGCGCGGTCAGCGAGGCGCCATAGGCGCGGCGCGTCGTGACGGTCAGCCGCGTGCCGCCCGGGACGCGGCGCACCAGGACGCCGCCGTCCAGCTCGACGGGGCGCAGCGCGCGGCCGCGCAGCGTCACCGCGATCCGGTCCCGTTCCGTCGTCGGGTCGGCGACCGCCACCGAGACCGTGCCGTCCGGGGCACGGGTGACCAGCACCGAGGCCGGTCCCTCGACCTCGACCCCGCCGGCCCGATGGCGGCCCGGCGCGAAGGAGTTGACGCCGACAAGCCCCAACTCCCGGTGCGCCACGGCCTGGAGCCGCTCCGTGTTGGCCAGCACGGTCAACGGGCCGCCGGCGTAGGCGGCCAGCCGCTCCTCGTCGGCGCCGGGCACCAGCGCGCAGGCCAGCGTGCCCGGCTCCCGCGCCCCGGCGGGCAGCTCGGTGCCGAGGGTGAACACCCGCTTGGTGACGGGGGTGTCGGGGTTGGCGGTGCGCACCAGCCGCCGGTTGCGGGTCACCGTCGCGAGGTCCACGCGGGCCTCGGTCGGCTCCAGGAAGGCGTAGCCCACGGCGGTGTTGGCGTCGCGGTCGGCGAACCGCAGCCAGGAGAGCCGCTGTTGGGCGCCGGGCCCGGGCCAGGGGCGGCCGTCCGCCAGCCGGCCGGTGACGGCGAGGTCGGCCTCGGGCGCGGCGATCCGGGCGTCGACGGTGGTGGTCACCGCCCGCCCGGCCGGGTCCCGCACGCCGGCCGCCAGCAGCACCACCTCCTCGTCGAGGAGGAACCAGGAGCGGACGCCCGACGCGTTCCGGTAGGCCACGAAGTCCTCGGGCAGCAGCCCGGCCGCCTTGTCCCGCCAGGCCACGTCGTCGGCGAGCACCAGCCCCACCGCGCCGAAGCCGTCGAGGCTGGCGCCGCCCGAGTGGGCGTTGGTGGAGCACGGGAAGTAGACATAGGTGTTCTGCGCCTCGGAGGAGGCGGTGAACCCGGCCTCCGGGTTGTCGTAGAACGGCTGGCCGTACAGCTCCGGGACGGTGGCCCGTTCCTCCACCGGGGCGGTGACCCCGGCCAGCCGGTGGGGCGGGACGGCGGTGAAGTAGTCCACGCCGAACGCCCGCGTCTGGTCCTGGCCCGACAGGTACAGATAGTGGGCACCGTCGCCCTGGAACCAGGGCATCAGGTTCTCCCCCGACATGTACTCGTAGCGGCTGATCCGCCGCGAGCTGCGGGCCAGCGCGAACGCGTAGCCGGGCCTGCGGTGCACGGTGCGGTCCATCGCGTTGAACGCCACGTTCCGCGCCGCCGGGCCCAGGTCGGCGGGCGGGGCCGAGTCGTCGGCGAGGATGTCCGCGTAGCGGGCCACGCTCACCGGCGAGACGAAGCCCACCGGGTCGGGCGCCACCGGCGAGGTCTCCCGCAGATACCGCACATAGCCGCGCAACTCCCGGGCCCGTTCCGGGTGTTCGACGGCGGCCGACAGGTCGACGGCGGCCTCCACCACGGCCGCGACCGCCGCGTAGCCGCTGGTCGTCCGGGACACCGCCCGGCCCCTGACCAGCTCCATCATCCAGCCCTCGAAGACCACGGGCGCGAAGGAGTTCACCAGCCAGCCGCGCACCACCTCCACCAACTCGGCCCGCGCCAGGTACTCCGTTCCCGCGAGCACCGAGAACGCCTGTGTCACCCGGCCCAGCAGCGAGGTGCCGTAGGAGCCGGTGTAGGCGACCGAGGCGTGCTGGAGGAACGATCCGTCCGCGTAGAAGCCGTCGGTGACGCCGTGCCGCAGGTCGTAGGGGTCGATCGGGTGGAAGACGGTCGTCAGGTCGGCGACGGCCTTGACGATCCGGGCCTCGTCGCCGGTGACCGCGCCCTGGAGGACCCGGTTGACGGTGATGTCGGCGAGGTTGGCGCCGGTGTGGAAGCGGGAGTCGAGATCGACGTCCCCGTTCTCTCCGTTGCGCAGGTAGGCGTCCATGGACGCCACATAGGTGGCGGTCAACTCCGGTGCCTGTGCGGCCAGTTCCTCGGCGAGCAGGACCAGGGTGCGGCTTGTGTGGGTGGAGATGCCGATCTCCCAGTGGAACCAGTTCCCGTAGTAGCCGGCGGACTGGTCGCCGTAGTAGCGCTCGTGCAGCCAGGCCAGGCCCTCGACCACCCGGCGCCGGACGGCGGCGTTGCCGCGCAGGTCGGGGGCGGCGTCGCCGGGGGCGACGGTGGCCAGGGCGATCTCGTAGAGGTGCTGGTAACTGGCGTTGAGGTGCGCGTCGTTGTCGCCCAGCGGCAGCCCGGCGAACAGCTCGCCGGCGCCGGCCGCGTCCCAGGCCGCCAGCCAGGTGCGGGCCGTGTCGGCGATCGCGGCCAGCTTCCCGGCCGCCTCGGGGCGCGCGTTGGACTCGGGCGTGCCGGCGAACGTCGCGACCGTGTTGGCCAGCAGCCGCGCGTGGTCGGCCGCCGCCGCCGAGGCGGGCCTGCCGCCCCAACGGGCTGACCCGGGCGCGGCGTTGGCCGGCCCGGCGAGGGCCGCCTGGCCCGCGACCGTCGCGGCCGGCAGGAGGGAGAGCAGGGCACGGCGGGACAGCGACACGACACAACTCCCAGGCCAGGCAACGGGGAACGTCCCCGGCATCCAACCAACGGACAACGCGTCTGTCACTACTCGGTGTTGACCCGCCGGCCGGGCCGGGAAGGCGGCCTGCCCCGGCGGGGTGCCGCGCCAGCACCTCCGCCGGCCGTCGTTCCCGGCCGTCCATTGCGAGTTCGGAACGGGCGTTGCTGCTGCTGGACGACGCGGTGGAACCGGCCGGCGTCAGGGGCGTGCTCTCGGCGGTCGCGGGGCACGCGACGGTGATCACCAGCCGGCTGGGGCTTGCCGGGCTGGTCGCGACCCACGGGGTGCGGGTGCACCGGCTGGGGCCGCTGACGGCCGACGAGGCGACGGGGCTGCTGGCCGCCGTGCCGGGCGCGGAGCGGGTGGCGGCGGAGCCGGGCGCGGCCGACGAGGTGGCCGAGGTCTGCGGCCGCCATCCGCTGGCGCTGGTGATCGCCGCCGCCCGGCTGGAGACCCGGCCCGGTCTCGGCCTGGGCGACTGCGCGCGCTGGCTGGCCGAGGAGCCGCTGGCGCGGCTGTCCCTGGCGGGCGATCCCCGGATGTCGGTGGTGGCGCTGCTGGACGCGGCCGTTGACCGGCTGACGCCCGAACTGGGCGCCGCCTACGCCGCGTTGGGGTCGCTGGACGCGCCGGTCTGGGAGCCGGCCGACTGCGCCGTGGCGCTGCAGAGGTCACCGGCCCCCCGGGTCGGCCGGGGTCAACGTGCCCAGCCGCTCGGCGAGTTCGTCGGTCACCTCGGCCGCGCTCCGGGGCGTGCCGTCCGCGCGCGCCATCCGCACCAGCACCTGCCCGCCGGGGAAGTGGTCACGCGCCAGGTGCGCCACCTGCCGCGCCAGCGCGGTCTTCCCGATCCCAGGGCCGCCGCAGACCAGTTCGGCGACCGGCGCGCCCGGGCCCTCGGGCCCGGCCGTCAGCCGCCGCAGCAGTGCCGCGACCGCGTCGGCCCGGCCGGTGAACCACGGGACCGCCGGTGGCGAGGGCCGCGCTCCCGCCCGGGGCTCCGCCGGCGCCGGGGCCGGCGGGGCGGCGGACTCGCTCGCCGGGCCCAGGTCCTCGCCGCGCAGGATCGACAGCTCCAGCTGGCGCAGCGCCGCCGAGGGGCCGACGCCCAGACCCCTCCGCCAGATACGCCTTGAACCTCCGGTACTCGGCCAGCGCCTCCGCCTGCCGCCCCGAACGGTAGAGCGCCTCGACCAGCTGCTCGCGGAACCGGCCGTGGTCGGGGTGCGCCCGCGTCGCGCTCCACAGCTCCACCAGCGCCTGCCCGCACTGCCCCAGCTCAAGCCGCAGGTCGCAGAGCCGTTCCACGGCCCGCAGCCGCTCCTCCAGCAGACGCGGCACCTCGTCCCTGTGCAGCACGTCGGAGCGCACATTGGCCAGCACGCCCGTCTGCCACAGCCCCAACGCGCCCTGGAGCGGGGCCAACGCGGCCCCCGGTGTCAGCCCGGCCGCCTCGCGCAGCCGGTCGCGGAAGTCGATCAGGTCCAACGAGCGGGCGTCGGCGGTGATCCGGTAGCCGCCCGGCACCGCCTCGATGGACGCGTCCACCACCTCGTGCTTGGCGAACAGGCGGCGCAGCCGCAGCACACAGGTCTGCAACGCGGCCCGCGCGGTGGCCGGTTGCTCGTCGCCCCACACCATCCGCTGGAGGTACTCGACGGAGACGATGGCGTTGGCGTTGAGCAGCAGCGCGGCCAGCAGGTTGGCCGGTTTCGAGGGGTGGAGGACCACCGTCTCGCCGCCGTCGGTGATGCTCAGCGGGCCGAGCAGCTGGAAGCGGACGCCGCTCGTGCGCGGCCCCGGAACGTCCGGGCTTCGGGTGCGTCGCGGCCCGGGGTGCGGGGGCGGGCGGCGGTGGGGGCGTGATGCGGGTCGTCATGCGGGCCACCTGGTCCTGACGGGGTGGGGGAGGACGAGGGAGCCCGACGCTACCCGCATCGACCCGCCCCGAGCAGGGGCTCGCGCGTCAGGATGTTGCAGCCGACGGGCGCAGCTTCCGGCCAGATCGGGCCCAAGCGGGAGGCTCCGGAGCGCCGTTGCCCCGGTGCCCCGCTGCCCGGTTGCCGGCCGCCCCGTTGCCCCGGTGCCCACGTTCCGTGCCCGAACGGGCGCGGCTCGGGACGCGGCGCCGGGGAGGGACGCCGCGCCCCGGGCCGCCGGGGCCGCCGGGGACTACCGGGCCTTCGGCCCTATGTGCTGGCCACGCAGCCGCCGAGGCGCGGCTGTGTCCAGGTGCCGTTGGCCATCACCGTGAAGCCGAAGCTGGTGGACTGCCCCGCCGCCAGGTTGCCGTTCCCGTTGGGCCGCATCGTCATGACGTTGCCGCCGCTGTCCCAACTGGGCGTGCCGTTCCATGTCGTCGAGACCTGTTGCGGCGAGGTGACCGTCACCGTGACCGTCCAGCCGGTGATCGCCGTGTCGCCGGCCCGCACGGTGACCCGCCCGTTGAACCGGTCGCCCCAGCGGTCGGTCTCCTCGTAGCTGACCGTGCAGCTCCCGTCGCCCGGGTCGGGGTCAGGGTCGCCGCCGCCCGGGGTGCCGCCGAGCGCGGCCAGCACCGCGTCGTAGGCGGGCTTCTTGTTGTAGTTGCCGTCGAACAGCAGCGGGGTGCCGCCGCTGCGCCAGGAGTACTTGTCGGTCACGCCCCACACCGTGATACCCGTGCAACGGGACACCGCCAGGCAGGCGTTGACGACGGTGCGGTAGTTGTCGGCCTGGGCGGTGCCGGAGCCCTCGATGTCCAGCTCGGTGATCTGCACGTCCACGCCCAGCGCCGCGAACCGCTGGAGGTTCTGCTGGAAGTCGGCCGGCACCGGCGACTGCGCGTTGAAGTGGGACTGGAAGCCGACGCAGTCGATCGGCACGCCGCGCTGCCTGAAGTCGGCGACCATGTCGTAGACCGCGTTGCTCTTCGCGTTGATCCCGTCGGTGTTGTAGTCGTTGTAGCAGAGCTTGGCGTTGGGGTCGGCGGCGCGCGCGGTGCGGAACGCCTCCTCGATGAAGCCGTCGCCGAGCCGGTCCTGGAAGGGGGAGGAGCGGCGGGCGCCGCTGCTGCCGTCCTGGAACGCCTCGTTGACCACGTCCCAGGAGTGGATCTCGCCGCGCCAGTGGCCCATCACCGTGGTGATGTGGTTGTTCATCGCGGCGCGCAGGTCGTCGGCCCCCAGGGAGCCCACCCAGCCGGGGAGTTGGGAGTGCCAGACCAGGGTGTGGCCCCGGACGTCCATGCCCTGGGCCTGGGCGTGGTCGACGATCCGGTCGGCGTTGCCGAAGGTGAACTGCCCGCGCTGTGGCTCCAGGGCGTCCCACTTCATCTCGTTCTCGGCGGTGGCGCTGTTGAACTCGCGGTTGAGCGTGCCGACATAGTCGGCCTCGCCGAGGTGGTTCGCGGCGACGGCGGTGCCGAAGTAGCGGCCGCGCTCGGCCGCCGCCTCGCCGAGCGTGCTGGCGGCCAGCGCCGATTCGGCGGCCCGCGCTCCGCCGGTGGCGGTGGCGGTGTCGGCGGCGTGCGCGGTGCCGGCGGTCGCGACCAGGCCGGTCGCGGCCAGCAGGCCGACGGCCGTGCCGGCCAGGGCCCGTCTGAGGGGGGATCTCCAACGCGGGCGGGTGCGCCCACGGGGTGCGTCGATCATCGCGGTTACCTTCTTCCAGGAATCCGGACCGGCCAACGTGCCGTCCGGACAGGGGGGTGACGCGCCGCGCGGCCCTGAGGCGCCGCCGCCCTCGACCCACCGGAGAGCGACGGCGCCGTGGCGATCGGCAACGATCGATCGGAGTATGCGCCCCACCCGAGGGGCCGTCAATGAATCCTTCCGGGAAACTTCCGGTCAACGTTTGCTGCCGGCCCGGGAGTTGACCTCCACCATGAGCTGCCAACTCGCACGCGGTTCCCTCTCGGCTCTCTCGCCGCCGCTGCCGCTGGGAGGGCTCTCCGGCGCCGGATGCTCCGATAATTATCGGAGATCTCGGAAGCCTTTCGGGTGTTCCTTCCGGGTGTCGCCGGCCATTCCGGGCGGTCGAGGTGCTCTCGACACGGTGCGGTGAGAAGGTCTGCACTCTCCGTATGGGAAACGGGAAACAGTCTCACTCTCCTTGCCTCAGCGACCGCCGCTGCCGCAGGCTGACTTCCGGTGATCGACGGCCGGTTCGGCACGAAGGTCCCGGAGGTTCCGATGTCTGATGGTTCCTCCCTGTTCGGTCCGGAACTCCGGCGGCTGCGGCTGGCCGCCGGCTGGACGCTCGACCGGCTGGCCGGCCGGGTGCACTACAGCAAGAGCCATCTCAGCAAGGTGGAGACGGGTCAGAAGCGCCCAACTCCCGGACTGGCGAGGCTCTGTGACGTCACGTTGGAAGCGGGCGGCGTCCTCGCCGCCCTGGTTCCCGAACGCCCGGCGCGTGCGGCAGGCACGCCACCCGCCGGGGCCGCCCCTGTCAGTGACGAAGGCGAGGTGTGGGTTGTGCGTATGGACAGAACGGACGGATCGAGCCACTTCGCCGCCCTCGACCGCCGTCAGGTGGCGATGGCCGGCGCCGGCTCGATCCTGGCCGTCGGGCTCGGCGGCCCCCGCGCCGCCGCCGACGCCACCGGTTCCACCCTGCTGGAGGCCGCCGGCGCGCTCCTCACCCAGTTCCGTGGCCTCGGCCAGGCGTCGGAGCCGGGGCTGCTGATCCCCGCCCTGGCCGCCCAGACCCATGGCGTGGAGCAGCTGGCCCGCCGTTCCTCCACCCCGCGCGCCCGCCGCGAACTGCTGGTGCTGGCGGCCCGGTTCGCCGAGTACACCGGTTGGATGGCCCAGGAGTCGGGCAACGACGAGGCCGCGCTGTGGTGGACCGACCGGGCCGTCGCGCTCGCCGAGGCCGGCGACGACCCGCACCTCGCCGCCTATGGGCTGGTCAGGCGCGGCCTGGTGAGCCTGCTGCGCGGCGATGTCGCGACGGCCGCCGCGCTGACCGAGCGGGCCCTGGCCAGCCCCGTCTCGCCCCGGGTCCGTGGCCTGGCGGCCCAGCACCTCGCCCAGGCCCGGGCCGTCGCGGGCGACGAACGCGCCGCGATGTCCGCCCTGGACCGGGCGCGCGAGCTGCTGAACCGGGCGGCGGACGTCGAACGGGGCGCCATGATCGGCGCCTCGCACGTGCCCGACCTGGTGACCACCTACACGGCGTGGTGCCTCCACGAGCTGGGCCAACCCGCGCGCGCCGCCGAGCTGTACGCGCGCGAGTCCGCCCGGGTGCCCGCCCACGCGCTGCGCAGCGGGACCCGGAACGGCGTGCGGCTCGCCCTGGCGCACGCGACCGCCGGCGAGATCGACGCCTGCTGCGCCGTTCTCGCGCCGCTGCTCGGCCGGCCCGGGGCCGTTCGCTCGGCGACCATCGCCGCCGATCTGCGGCGCACCGCACGGGTGTTGGGCCGCCACCGTCGGCATCCGGCGGTCCGGGAGCTGGGCCCCGACCTCGCCGCAGCCCTGACCACCCTCTGACCGCTCACCGAACAGAAGTTCCCCCATCCCGAGAGAGGCTTCGTCATGCCCGATGTCTTCATCAACTACCGCACCAGCGACGGCAAGGAGATCGCCTACCGCGTCCACGAGGAGCTGACCCGCCGCTTCGGGGAGGGCGCCGCGTTCCTGGCGGCGAAGTCCATTCCCAAGGGCACGGACTACGCCGAGGCCCTGGACCGGGGGGTGCGTCGCAGCGAGGTGCTGCTGGCCCTGATCGGGCCCCGCTGGCTGGACGAGCCCGACCGGAACCGGCCGGAGGGCCGCGCGCTCGACGCGGAGCACGACTGGGTGCGCAGGGAGATCGAGGAGGCGTTCGCCTGCGGTCTCGTGGTGCTGCCGGTCCTGCTCGGCCGGCGCGCCGAGCAACTCGACGCGAAGCGGCTGCCGGAGAGCATCGCGCGGCTCGCCGAGTGCCAGTACCTGCGCTTCGAACTCCGCACCGCCGAGCACGACCTGAAGCAGATCGGCGACGAACTGGCCCGCATCGTGCCCCGGTTGGGCGCGGCGGACCGGGACGCCGGGAACGGGGACGGCGCCTCGGGAGCCGCCGCCGGGGCCGGCCTGGGGCCCGACGGCGGCGACGCCGGGGACGTTCACGGGTTCGGGAACGTCTCGCTCGGGGACGGCCGGGAGGCGATGTTCCACACCGGCACCGGCGCGCAGTTCCGGGTGGACGGGCTGCCCCCGGGCGCCCAGTTGGGCAACCGCTACGGCGAGACTCACATCAGCGGCGACACGGTGCACGGCGACAGCTACGGCGGCGACCGGATCGAGGGCGAGAAGGTCGGCGGCGTTCAGGTCAACGGCGACGGCGCCGTCCTGGGCGACGGCGCCGGGTCCGTCGCCCCGCACTTCGGGCCCGCGCGGCGCCGGAGGGCTGACGAGCGGTGAGCGGCGACTCCCACACCTGGGTCGCCGGGGCGGCCGGACCCATCAACACCGGCTCCGGCCACCAGTATGTGATCCAGGTGGCCATGGAGGAGACGTTCCGGCGGCTGGGCCCACGGGCCCGCGACCCCCGCGCGGTGGCCCGGGGTCAGCTGCGGCACCTGCGGGCGCGCTTCGTTCCGCCGACCGGCTACGCCCGGGCCCGGCGGCTGCTCACGGAGCGGTCGGCCGTCGCGGTCTCCGGCCCGGTTGGCGGCGGGCGGCGGGCCACCGCCCAGATGGTGCTCCACGAGCTGGCCCCGGACGGCGACCCGGTACACGAGGTCGACATCGGCGAGGAGGAGAACGAGACCCCGCTGGATGCCGGCGCGGTCGGGCGGCGCGCCCGGCTGCTGCTCGACCTCTCCGAGAGCGACACCGGTCAACTCCTGCGGCTGCGCGGCGCGTTGGCCGACTTCCTGGCCGTCGTCGAACGCCGCGAGGCGCGGCTGGCGGTGGTGGTGCCGGAACAGGCCACCGCCCTGCTCGCCGCCGACCTGGCGGCACACGTGGCCAGGATCGACCCGCCCCCAACGCGTGCGGTGCTGATGCGCCATCTGCGGCAGGACGGCGTCCGTCTCACCCCGGAGGAACTCGACCTGCCCGAGGTGGCCGCCGAGTTGGCCGGTGCCTCCCTCGCCCGGGTGGCCGAGCTGGCCCGGCTGGTCGGCGAGGCCCACGCGGCGCGGCCGGACGCCGGGTTCGCCGCCTGGTCGCGGGAGGCCCTGGACCGCGCCACCGAGGACGCGGCAAAGACGGCGGCCTTTCTCGCCGGCCTGCCCGACGGGCGGCGCCGCGCGCTGGCGTTGACGGTGGCGACGCTGCACGGGGCGCGGCCGGAGATCGTGCAACGGGCCCTGGACCTGCTGTCGACACAGCTGCGGCACGGCCGAGACGCCCGGCCCCGGCTCGACCACGCGGACCTGACCGCCGAGTTGGAGAAGGTGCGGGCGAAGGTGTCCGGGCCCGACGGCCGGGTGCGCTTCGAGCAACCGGGCCGCGAGGAGGCGGTGTTGGACCACTTCTGGACCTACTACGCCGACCTGCGGGGCGACGTTCAGGCATGGGTGGTGCGCTGCGTGCGCATCCTCGGGCTGCCGACGGGGGAGCGCGAGCGGGTGGTCGACCGGTTCGCGAAGCGGGCCCTGCGGGGCGGCGAGCCGGAGCGGCTGCTGACCGTGGCCAGGGCGTGGACCGGAACGGACCCCTCGCAGCAGCTGGTGCCGGACGCCACCCAGGCGCTGACCGCAGGGCTTGAGCATCCGCGTCACGGCCGCGCGGTGCGGCGGCTCATCCTGGAGGAGGTACGGCGGGCCGACCTGCCGAAGTTCCAACGGCTGGCGCTGACCGTGGTCTGCTCGCGGGTGATCGCCGTGCACCACCCCGACCAGGCGATGGTGCGGCTGCACCATCTCGCCCGGCGGGAGACCCGCGACCAGCGCAGCCCCGCGTGGGAGGAGCTGCGGGAGCTGGTCATGGCCGAACGGCGGCTCGCCGCCCGGCTGTTGCACCGCCTGACCCGGCACATTCCGAACGGGCGGCACGCCCACGCCGACGCGGACCGGCGGCTCCTGCTCGGGCTGACGCGCCCGCTGGCCGCCCACCCCGCGCCGCTGCGCGCGGACGCCTTCCGCGAGCCGCTGGTGCGGGGGTGGGCCGACGCGCTGGAACGGCTGCCGCGCGCCGAGTGGGACGACGCGTTCCGGTGGTGGCTGACGGCCGTCGCCGGGACCGCGGACCGGCACGGCGACCCGCTGGTGGAGATCCTGGCCGAGGCCGGCGCGGCCAGCCCCCGCACGGCCGGCCCGATGTATCTGGCCGCGCGGGTCTGGGCCCACGAGGACCCCGCGCTGCGAGCCGCCCGGCTCCCCGTTGTCGACCGGCTCCGCCGCGCCCTCGACACCGCCCAGGGCCTGACGCCCCCCACGCCACCCGAAGCCCCGCACTCCCGACCCCGTTCGACGGAGAACGCCCCATGAGTTCAGGACACCGCGCGCTCACGGCGTTTCTCGCCCTGCTCTACGGACTGCTCGCGCTGCTCGTCGGCCGCGCCACCGGCTGGCCCGACTGGCTGTGGCCGGCGCTGGCCGGGGCGCTGCTGCTCGGCGGCGCGGCCCTGTTCGCGCTGACCCGTGGACTTCGGGGCCGCGCGCCGCAGGAGAACGCGCTGGAGCAGCGCGTCGTCGACGTCGCCCTGCCCAGCGCCGAGCCCGACTACCCGTTCCTGTTCTCGGCGACGGTGCGCTGGCTGCCGAGGGAGGTCGAGGGGATGGCGTACTTCGACCCGGGCGGGATCGCCGTCGCCTCGATCCTGCTGCGCGCCCGGGCGTTCACCGCACGCCAGGATCCCGCCGACGCCGGCCTGGCCCAGCACCGGCTCAACGCGGTACTCGGCGTGATGGAGGCCGACCCGTCCGGGCGCGTCCTGGCCATGGCCAGGAACGTCCACATGGCGCTGGTGGAGACCGACCGGGAGCGCCTGAGCAGGCTCGCGGACGTCCGCAAGGACGAGGAGGTCTGGGAGCACGAACGCAACTACGAGCGGAACAAGCGGAGTTACCTCTCCACCGACGTGCTGAGCGATCCCGGCAGCGCCGTGGTGTGGTGGCTGGCCAACCACGACGATGAGGTGGCGGGCGCGGTCGAGCGGATCGGCCTGCTGGCGCAGCTGTCAGCCGCCGCCAACAACGGCGAGGTGCCGCCCCCGTTCCGCCCGTGGCTGCCCCGGCCCGAACAGGAGCCGCACCAGGAGGACGACGGGGCGTCCCGGGGGCCGGCCACCCCGCCGGCCGAACGGCTGCTCGACACCCTGTGCGCGTGGCTGGCCGTCGACCGCGACGACCCGGACCTGGTCCTGGTCGCCGAGCGGCTCGCCCAGGTGCTGCGCGCCTCCGACCGCCCCGAGGAGGCGGACCAGCTCGCCGACCTGGTCGCCCACGTCGGGCGGCCGCCGCCCGGGGGCGAGGAGCACACCCAGCCGCCGCCCGAGGGCTGAGGGCACGCGACGGAGCCGGGCCCCCGCCCGG
>NZ_RFFJ01000174.1 GCF_003696235.1 Streptomyces triticirhizae | reverse complement strand
AGCCCGGCCCGCCGCGCGGCCCAGCCGGGCGCGACCGCCGTCACCGCGCCCGACCGGTCGTAGAGCGCGGCCCAGCCACCCACCTGGGTGGCCAGCCGGCCCAGCAGCGCCTCCGGCCCGTCGGGCGCGAGCGCGGCCCGCGTCAGCTCGCGCTGCGCGGCGAAGCCGGCCGTGACGGTGCGGTACTGCTCGGCGGCGATGGCCGCCGAGACGGCCTTGCTGATGGCGATGAACGGCGTCGGGCGGGGCACCTCAAGCAGCGGCAGCCCGACCTCCCGCACGGCGGCCAGCAACTCCGGTGTCACCTCGGGGTGGTTGACGCCGATCCCGAAGCCGAGGCCCACCACGCCGGCCCCGGCCAGCCGCGCCACATAGGCGCGCATCTCCTCGGCGTCGGCCACCGGCAGCTTCAGACCGATCGTCAGCAGCAGCTCCCCGCCGTCCAGATAGGGCGTCGGATCGCTCAACTCGCTGGTGTGGGCCCAGCGCACCTCGGTGTCCAGCCGTTCCTCCCCCGACAGGACCCGAAGCCGAAGCGCTGAGTGGTGCACGAGGGCGGCGAGAGTGGGGCGCATGGATCACCTAGGGCCGGCGGGGCGCGACATGAGGAACCGTATCGTGGCCGGTCACACCGCCCCAGGGGGCCTGGAGCGGTATCGGCCACCCCGCCGCGGCGCGCGGCCGCGCCCTCAGCCAAGGCGCACCAGCACCGGGGGCCCCGGCTCGCCGGCGGCCGAGGTCGTGGAGAGCACCGCGTGCCTCGGCGGCACCCGGTGCGCCAGCTCGGACGCCGACCAGCGCTGCCGCTCCACCTTCCGCACGGTGATGGAGTCCGTCGTGGTGTCCCGGCCGGTGAACAGCCGCCGCACCCCGCGCACCGTCTTGCGGACGATGCCGCCGGTGCGGTCGGGCGTCCTGGTGATGTCCTGGTCCTCGGTCCACGCGGTGCCCCAGACGTGCGCGAAGTGCTCCGCGTCCCAGGTGGTGATCCCCGCGAACGCCATCCGGCAGCCCACCGCGCCCAGCAGCCCGGCGCGCAGCTCCGACGGCACGTCGTCGAGGGTCCGCAGCGCCAGCACGGCGCCGGCGTTGGCGCCGCGCAGCTGCGCCAGACCCCGCACGGTGCCCTGGGTGACGGCGGCGGTCGCGTCGTCCAGCACCAGCGTCGCGAAGAGGGAACGGTCGGGGCGGTTGACGACGGCGGACGTGAACTGGGCGAGCAGCAGCCGGGTGATGATCCGCCCGGCCTCGGTGTGGCCGGTGGCCGGCAGGTCGATCCGGACCCGCAGCGGGTGCGTCAGCGTCGCCATCGAGAACGGCCGGGCCGCCGCCTCGACGGAGAAGCCGGCCCGGTCCAGCACCGCCAGCCGGTCGGCGAGCCGCTGGCCCGGGTCGTCGGGGCGGGCGGCGGCCCGTTCCCTGGCGTCGAGTTCGCGCTGCTGGTGGTGGGCGCCGGCCAGCGCCAGATCCTCGCGGAGGCTGGCCAGCAGCGCGGGCGCCCCGTCCAGCATGGCGCGCAGCTCGGGCACGCCGGGCAGCCGGCCGTAGGCCGCGTGATAGGGCCCGATCAGCTGCACCAGCGCGGCGGCGGCCTCGCGCGTCTCGGCCTGGGTGCCGCCCAGCAGCGCCTCGGCCAGCAGCGCGGCGGCCTCGTCGGTGTCGTGCGCGGCGCCGTAGAGCGCGAGTTGGTGGGTGCTGCTCTGGTCGCCGACCCGCACCACGATGTCGAAGGCGGCGTCGGGTCCGAGCCCGCTGTTGGCGCTGCCGACCGCGACCACGGCGGCCTGCCCGGCCAGCGCCTGGAGGCAGAGCGACTCCACGACGGGCCGCACCACCCGCCCGGTCTTGCCGGCGCCGGGCGGGCCAACGGCCAGCAGCGAGGTGTTCAACAGGGCCGGGTCCAGGGCGATGTCGACGCCCCGGTACTCGTGCGCGTTGCGCTCCTCGTCCACGGCGGTGCCGATCCGCACCTGGCGGGTGAGCAGGTCGTGTTGGGCGGCGCGCACCGGCAGGTCGCGGTCGCCCGAGGGGTGGACGAACGCGGCGGCGCCGTCCCGCCGCACCGCCTCGTCGAACGCCGGCAGCTCCGTCGGCCTGGCCACCACGGAGCGCCAGGCGTGCTGGATGCGGGCGTAGTCGAGGTCGCCCATGGTGCCGTCGTCGACCTCGGCGAGCAGCCGTTCGGCGGCGGCACCCGCGCCGGCGGCCCGAAGCTCGGTGAACTCCGTCAGCCGCGCCACCTCGGCCCGTTCCCGCGCGCTGCCGGCGACGTCCCGGCCGGTGAGCCGGGCGGGCGGGAAGCGGCGCCAGACCGCACGCCAGTCGCCGAGGGCGCCGAAGAGCAGCACCAGGAGCAGGGTGTAGAGGACGTAGTAGATGTTGTAGGCGACGGTGTAGGCCGTCATGGGGTGGCCCCAGTCGTCGGGCACGGCGCCGTAGAACGGGTCGAGCCAGAACATCCAGGTGCCGTTGAAGCTCAGCCGCCAGACGGCGTAGGCCGCGACCAGCGCGGCCGCCGCCCGCACGGTCACCTTCCGGTCCTGGACCTCGATGTCCGGCCGCCCCGACCACGCGCGCAGCACGGTCGGTCGCCAACGCCGCCACAGCCGGGGCGCGTTGCCCAGCCGGCCGAAGGCGCACACCAGCACGACCAGGAGCAGCAGCTCGTAGAGGTAGGGGACGGCGACCCGGGCGCCGCGCGCCTCCCACGACGCGACGCCCAGCCAGTCCAACGGCTCGGTCACCCAGCCGAACACGAAGACGTCGTTCGCGTACAGCGACCACACCAGCCACCCCGTCAGCGCCGCCAGCAGCGCGCCGCCGTGCAGTTCGCGGTCGCTGAGCTGGTCGGGGTCCTCGGGCGGCCTGGGCACATGGCCGGGCCGCCAGACGCCGGGGCGCGCGGCGGGGCGCGGGACGCGCAACCACCGCTTGAGCGGCGGGAGTTCCGCCTCGTCCGCCGGTGCTCTTGGCGCCGGAGGCGCGGCCTGCGGTGGCGGAACCACCGGCGTGCCGCCGGGCGTCTCCTGGGGCGTGCGCCATGGTTCCCGGGTGCCGTCGCTGTTCACGGTCCCATGATGCCAAGCGCCGTGCCCGGCGCGCGGGTTGACGTCGCGTCGCGACCGCCGCGCGGGCCCGCGTCGGGCCCCGGGAGGCCGCGCCGGCGCCGCCGCCGCCCGGGCCGGGGAATATGCGAGGGGGCAACTTGTGCAAAACCGTTCCGCTGGGACATCTGGTGCGCTACTTTCCTGGCTCACCTCTTTTCCTGACGCACCCCTGACACATCCCTGACACACCCCTGAAGTACCTGACTCACCCCTGACTCAAGAACATCCACGGGCGGAACGGCATGACACGCGCCATCTCCCTGCGAGACGTGACGAAGATCTATCCACGGGACGTGGTGGCCGTGAACCGGCTGTCGCTCGACATCTCCCCCGGCGAGTTCGTGGTCCTGCTCGGCCCCTCGGGCTGCGGCAAGACGACGGTGCTGCGCATGATCGCCGGTCTTGAGGACATCACCTCGGGGGAACTGCTGCTCGACGGCGAGCTGGCCAACGCGATACCGCCCGGCGAACGCCAGCTGGCGATGGTCTTCCAGCACTACGCCCTCTACCCCAACATGACCGGCGAGCAGAACATCAGCTTCCCGCTGAAGATCGAGTCCCCGGGCCGCGACACCACCAACCAGGTGCGGGAGACCGCCCGACTGCTGGGCATCGAGGACCTGTTGGACCGGCTGCCGGCCCAACTCTCCGGCGGCGAACGGCAGCGGGTCGCGATGGGCCGCGCCATCGTCCGCCGGCCGTCCGCGTTCCTGCTCGACGAGCCGCTGTCCAACCTCGACGCCAAGCTCCGCACCCGGCTGCGCGCCGAGATCGCCACGCTCACCCGGCATCTCGGCGTCACCACCGTCTATGTGACGCACGACCAGGCGGAGGCGATGTCGCTGGGCGACCGGGTGGTGGTGATGCGGGACGGCGTGATCCAACAGATCGGTGCGGCGAGGGAGGTGTACCAGCGGCCGGAGAACGTTTTCGTCGCGGCCTTCGTCGGCACCCCCAGGATCAACCTGCTGCGGGCCACCGTGCACGCGCCGCTCGACGGCCGGCTGAACATCGACTTCGGCACCCAACGCATCCAACTCCCGCAGCCGCTCTCCCCCGACCACCAGATGCTGCGGGTGCAGATGGGGCGGGAGATCACCGTGGGGCTGCGCTCGGAGGCGGCCAGGATCGCCACCCCGCAGGAGATGCGCCCGACGGAGGCGCTGCTCAACGGGGTGGTGCAGCACGTGGAGTTCCAGGGGCACGAGTCGCTGGTGCATGTCTCGACCGGCGCACACCCGGCGCGCGTCGAGGGCCTTGAGGCGCCCCGCCCGCCCGCCGAGCGCCGCGCGCGGGGGCAGCGCGGCGGGCGGAAGGCGCCGCTGCGGCGGCTGGTCGGGCGCTACCTCAACCGGAGCGAGGACGCCGAACGGCCGGAGGCCGGGCGGCGGAACGAGCCGCCGGTGGCGGCCCCGCCGCCGCCCACCGCCGCCGGCCGGATCACCGACGGCCTGGTGGTGCGCACCAGCGCGGACGCGCAACCCCGGCTGGGGGAACGCGTTCCGCTGCTGATCGACCTCGACCAGATGTATGTCTTCGACGAGGACGGCCAGCGCATCTGCCCCGCGCCGCCCCGCAGCCCCTCGTTCTCCCGCTGAGGGGTTCCTCCGGCACGTGCCGCACGACGAAGTGGCCAAAACCGCGCGCCGCCCGCTCCGTGGTGGTGCGTGCCGGCCGCGCCGGGCAGCCCCTAGCCTGCCGGGGAGTGCCCGATGCAGCCCCTTCGCGACGAGGAGTCCACTCATGAGCGACCCGACGACCGAACTGACCGGAGGACCCGCACTCCCCCAGAAGCGCCGGCTGGTCACCGAGATCCCGGGGCCGCGCTCCGTGGAGCTGATGGCGCGCAAGCGGGCGACGGTGGCCAACGGGATCGGCACCGTGATGCCGGTCTTCGTCCGGCGGGCCGGCGGCGGGATCGTCGAGGACGTGGACGGCAACGCGCTGATCGACTTCGGCTCGGGGATCGCCGTCACCTCGGTGGGCAACAGCGCCGAGGCCGTGGTGCGCCGCGCCACCGAGCAGCTGACCCGGTTCACCCACACCTGCGCGATGGTCACCCCGTACGAGGGGTATCTGGAGGTCTGCGAGGAGCTGGCCCGACTGACCCCGGGCGACCACGCCAAGAAGTCGGTTCTGCTCAACTCCGGTGCCGAGGCGGTCGAGAACGCGGTCAAGATCGCGCGTTACCACACCAAGCGGCAGGCGGTGGTGGTCTTCGAGCACGGCTACCACGGCCGCACCAACCTCACCATGGCGCTCACCGCCAAGGACATGCCGTACAAGCACGGCTTCGGCCCGTTCGCGCCCGAGATCTACCGGGTGCCGATGGCCTACCCGTACCGCTGGCTGACCGGCCCGGAGCGCTGCGCCGAGGAGGCGGCGGCGCTGGTGATCGAGCAGATCACCAAGCAGATCGGCGCGGACAACACGGCGGCGATCGTGGTGGAGCCGATCCTCGGCGAGGGCGGCTTCATCGTGCCGGCGCGCGGCTTCCTGCCCCGGATCGCGGCCTTCGCCAGGGAGCACGGGATCGTGCTGGTCGCCGACGAGATCCAGTCCGGCTTCTGCCGGACCGGGCAGTGGTTCGCCTGCGAGGACGAGGATCTGGTGCCCGACCTGATCACCACGGCCAAGGGCATCGCCGGCGGGCTGCCGTTGGCCGCTGTGACCGGCCGCGCAGAGATCATGGACGCCGCGCACGTCGGCGGCCTGGGCGGCACCTACGGCGGCAACCCGGTGGCCTGCGCTGCGGCGCTCGGCGCGATCGAGACCATGCGGGACCTCGACCTGCCGGCCAGGGCGCGGCGGATCGAGGAGATCACGCTGCCGAGGCTGCGGGCGATGGCCGAACGCTTCCCGGCGATCGGCGACGTGCGCGGGCGGGGCGCGATGCTGGCGATCGAACTGGTGAAGCCGGGCGGCAAGGAGCCCGACCCGGCCGCGACCTCGGCCCTGGCCACCCACTGCCACCGGGCTGGCCTGCTGCTGCTGACCACCGGCACCTACGGCAACGTGGCCCGCTTCCTGCCGCCGCTGGTGATCGACGAGGCCCTCCTCACCGAGGGCCTGGACATCCTGGAGGCGGGCCTCGCGAAGCTCTGACCCGGGCGCGTGAGCGCGTGAGCGTTCGGGCGGCGCGCGGCGGAGGCGCCTCCGTCGTGTGGGGGGCCTCGCGGGCCGGGACGCGGCGGCCGCGCCCTCGCGGGGCGCGTGCCAACGTTTCGCGGCCGGGTCCCGGCGCGCTCCGGTCCTCTTGGCCATGTCCTTCCCCGCGTACGGCACATCGAGCCGGGGTCGGCCACCGACCGAACTCCCCGACCACGTCCGGCCGTCGGTCACGGAGTCCGGTCGCCGCCCGGGGCCGCCTCCCCGCCCCCCTCCCCGCTCGCCCTCCCGGTCCTGGGCGTCGCGTCGGCGACGAGGGCCGCCGCCTCGTGCATGGCCAACTCCAGCACCGCCGGGTCGTTGAGGGTGCCCGAGCCGTCCGGGTGGACCAGCCAGCGTGCGGCGGGGACCGAGCGGTCCGGGTGCGGGACCACGATCCAACTGCCGTGCCCGGCGGCCCGCACCCCGGTGCCCAGCCATCTTCCGGCCGTGCCGGGCGGCACGAAGAAGCCGACCCGGCGCTGCCCCCGGTCGGCCAGCACCGGGCCCGGCCGGTCGATGACCCTCGCCAGCACGTCGAGCGTCGCCAGCCCCAACACTCCCGGCAGGATCAGCACGTCCCACCGCCGGCCGGCCGGCAGCAGCGCCACGCCCTCCGGGCTGCGCTCCCACTCCCACCGGCAGACCGCCGGCCTCGGTGCCGCCGAGGCCAGCCACTCCAGCGCCGACTGCCGCGTCTCGCCGCTCATCCCGCGTCCCTTCTGCCGCCGGCCCCGGCGTCCGTCGGGGCCCGATGGTTCCTTCGCGGCTGAGAGGGGGGAACGGTCGGATCGTTACGCGACTTCGCCGAACTCGGGCAAGAACGTTTCCCCGGACGCTCGCCGAACTCGCCGCGCGCGCCGCCGACTTCGGCGGCGCGCGGCCGGCGTCAGACGTCGAGGCTGGCCCCCGGCGGCTCGCCGTCGTCGTTGTTCCCTTCGCCTCCGTCGCTCGGCTCGCGGTCGAACTCCCGCTGGCCGGGCAGCGACAGCCACCAGTAGGCCCAGTCGTGGTCGTCGTCGGGCCGGTAGTCGATGGTCAGCCCGCCCAGCCCCGGGTCCACGACCACCACGTAGCTGACGTCGACGGAGGCGCCGTCGGCGACCTCCCCGGGTGCGCCGTCCGCGCGGCGGACGTTCTCGGGCGGCAGCCGGCGGCCCTCGTCGAAGACCCGCATCGCGTCGTCGGCCAGGGATATCTCCCCGCCGGTCTCGTTGGTGAGGGTCAGCGTGATCACGGCCGTGAGCCCGTCGCCCGCCTGGACCTGGGAGGCGTGCACCACCAGCCCGTCGGTGTAGGTCACGTCGTCGCCCGGCTCGGCGAGGTAGTCCGAACCGGCGCTGGTCTCCACGGTCGTGATCCGCGACTCCTCGACGATCAGCACCACGGTGAGCACGGCCGCCACCACCGCGGCGCCCGCGCCGATCCACATCCCGCCGAGCGCCACCTGTCGGTTGGTGGCGGCCCCGCGCTTGGCCCGCCCGGAGCCGATCAGGCCGCAGCCGATGGCGAAGGCACCCAACACCAGGGCCAGCGGGCTCAGGTAGTACGTCCAGCAGAAGCAGGCGGCCACGACCGCGAGCAGCAGCGCGGCGACGCCCGTCGCGTTCCTGGGCTTCGCCGGCGGCGCGGGAGGCCAGGCCAGGGGGCCCTGGTGCGGGAACGGCGGGGCGGCGGGCGGCGGAACGTGGGGGCCCGGCGGGGGCGGCGCCTGCTGGTACGCCGGCGGCTGCCAGGGCGGCACCGCGCCCGGCAGCGGCGTCCCGGGCTGGCCCACCGGCACCGACGAGGGCGGCGGAGTCGCGGGAGCTTCGCCCCCCGGTGGACGACTCGGGTTGGGCTGCTGGTCAGCGGTCACGGCACCTCCACGTTCGCCTCGTCCCAGCCTACGGGCCACGGGCGGCCGCCGTCCCCCGCCTACCATGAGCTGACGTCCACGAGCCGACGTCAACGAGCCGGTGTCCACGAGCCGGCATCCGTGCGCCGACGTCGTCGGCCGAATGTCCGTCTTCCGGGAGGGTGTTGTGTCCCAAGCGCCAGAGGCGACCGTCACAGGTGGCGATCTCGCGACGTTCGTCGCGGGGCTGCCCAAGGCCGAGCTGCATGTGCACCATGTCGGCTCCGCGTCGCCCCGGATCGTCGCCGAGCTGGCCGCGCGGCACCCCGACTCCCGGGTGCCCAAGGACCCCGAGCGGCTGGCGGAGTACTTCACCTTCCGGGACTTCGCGCACTTCATCGAGGTCTATGTCTCGGTGGTGGGGCTGGTCCAGACCCCCGAGGACATCCGGCTGCTGACCTACGAGGTGGCCAGGGACATGGCCAGGCAGCACATCCGGTACGCCGAACTCACCGTCACGCCCTACTCGTTCGGGCTGCGCGGCATCGCGGACGAGGCGATCGTGGAGGCCATCGAGGACGCGCGGGTCGGCGCCGAGCGCGAGCTGGGCGTGGTGCTGCGCTGGTGCTTCGACATCCCGGGCGAGCTGGGTCTGCCGGCGGCCGAGGGCACCCTGCGGATGGCGCTCGGCCAACAGCCGGCGGGGCTGGTCTCGTTCGGCCTGGGCGGACCCGAGAAGGGCTGGCCGCGCGCGCTGTTCAAGCCGTACTTCGACCAGGCGATCGCCGCCGGGCTGCACAGCGTGCCGCACGCCGGCGAGACGACCGGCCCCGAGACCGTGTGGGACGCGCTGACCTCGCTGCGCGCCGAGCGGATCGGGCACGGCACCAGCTCGACGGGTGACCCGGAGCTGCTGGCCCATCTGGCGCGCACCGGCGTGCCGTTGGAGGTCTGCCCCACCTCCAACGTGGCCACCGGCGCCGTGCCCTCGCTGGCCGCGCACCCGCTGCCGGCGATGGTGGAGGCGGGCGTGACGGTGACGATCAACAGCGACGACCCGCCGATGTTCGGCACGGACCTCAACAACGAGTACCTGGTCGCCGCCCGCCTGTTGGGCCTGGACGCGGCCGGCGTCGCCGACCTGGCGAGGAACGCGGTGAACGCCTCGTTCCTGGACGCGGCGGGGCGGGCGCGGCTGCTCGCGGAGATCGACGCCCACCTGGCCTCATGGGTGGCGTGATCGCGGTCGCCCACCGGGGCGACCCCTACCGCGTCCGGGAGAACACCCTGCCGTCCTTCACCTCGGCGGCCGAGGCCGGGGCCGAGGCCGTCGAGTTCGACGTCCGGCTGACCTCGGACGACGTTCCCGTGGTGGTGCACGACCCGACGCTGGAGCGGCTGTGGGGCCACGAGGCACCGGTGGCGGCGCTGTCGGCGGCCCGGGTGCGGGAGGTGACCGGGGGCGGGGTGCCGACGCTGGCCGAGGCGCTGGCGCACTGCGCCGAGTTGGGCGTGCGGGCCGTCCTGGACCTGCCGGAGCGCTCGCCGGACGGCGCCCGCCGGGCGGTCGCCGAGGTGCGGGCGGCGGGTCCGGCGACCCGGGTCTGGTGGTGCGGCGACCCGGGCGCGCTGCGCGCGGTGCGGCGGGCCGACCCGGACGCGGAGATCGCGCTGACCTGGAAGCGCGTCGGCCCGCCCCGGGCCTCGCTGCTGGCCGAGGTGCGGCCCCGGTGGCTCAACTACCCGCTGGGGCGCGTCGACGCGGAGACGGTGCGCCGGGCGACCGACGCCGGCTACGAGGTCTCGGCGTGGACGGTGGACAGCCGGCGGATGATGCGGCGGCTGCGGGACCTGGGCGTGACGATGATCATGACCAACCGGATCGGCGCCCTGCGCTCCGTGCTCGCGGAGGAGCCGAGGAACGGCTGAGCCCGCCGAGGCCCGTGGGGCCCCGGCGCGTTCGGCCGGCTGTCAGAGCGCGGTCATCACGTGCTTGACCCGGGTGTAGTCCTCCAGGCCGTAGGCTGAGAGGTCCTTGCCGTAGCCGGACTTCTTGAAGCCGCCGTGTGGCATCTCGCCCACCAGCGGGATGTGGGTGTTGATCCAGACGCACCCGAAGTCCAGGGCCCGGGACATCCGCATCGCCCGCGCGTGGTCCTTCGTCCACACCGAGGAGGCCAGTCCGTACTCCACGCCGTTGGCGAAGGCGACGGCCTCCTCCTCGTCGGTGAACCTCTGCACCGAGATCACCGGCCCGAAGACCTCGCGCTGGACGATCTCGTCGTCCTGCGCGCAGTCGGCCACCACGGTCGGCGCGTAGAAGTAGCCCCGCTCGCCGACCCGTTGGCCGCCGGTGGTGACCCGGGCGTGGGCGGGCAGCCGTTCGACGAAGCCGCTGACCTTGGCGAGGTGGTCGGCGTTGTTGAGCGGCCCGTAGAAGCAGTCCGGGTCGGCCACGTCGCCGGTGCGGACCTCGGCGGCGGCCTTGGTGAGGGCCTCGACGAACTCGTCGTACCGGGAGGCGTGCACCAGCACCCGGCTGGCGGCGGTGCAGTCCTGGCCGGCGTTGAAGAACCCGGCGTCCCTGATGCCCTCGACGGCCGCGCCCAGGTCGGCGTCGTCGAAGACCACGCAGGGCGCCTTGCCGCCCAGCTCCAGGTGGACCCGCTTGAGGTCGGCGGCGGCGCTGGTGGCGACCTCGGTGCCGGCGCGGACCGAGCCGGTGATGGAGACCATCGCCGGCGTGGGGTGCTCGACCATCAGCCGCCCGGTGTCGCGGTCGCCGCAGACCACGTTGAAGACGCCCCTCGGCAGGATCTCGGCGAGCAGCTCGGCGGCGTGGGAGAGGGAGGCGGGGGTGGTGTCGGACGGCTTGATCACCACGGTGTTGCCGGCGGCCAGCGCCGGGGCGAACTTCCAGACCGCCATCATCAGCGGGTAGTTCCACGGCACGACCTGGGCGCAGACGCCGACCGGCTCGCGCCGCACGAAGGAGGTCAGGCCCGCCATGTACTCGCCCGCGCTCTTGCCCTCCAGCATTCGGGCGGCGCCGGCGAAGAAGCGGATCTGCTCCAGCATCGGCGGCAGTTCCTCCTCCCGCGTCAGCTCCAGCGGCTTGCCGGTGTCCCGACACTCGGTGGCGAGCAGCTCGTCGGCGTGCCGCTCGAAGGCGTCGGCGATGCGCAGCAGCGCCAGCTGGCGGGTGGCGGGCGTGGTGTCCCGCCAGGCGGGGAACGCGGCCTCGGCCGCCGCCATCGCCGCGTCCACGTCGGCCGCGCCGGAGAGCGGGGCCGTGGTGTAGGGCGTGCCCGTGGTCGGGTCGATCACCTCGCTGGTCCGCCCGTCGGCTGCCTCCCGGAACTCCCCGTCGATGTGGTTCCTCACGCGACGCGTCTCGGTGCTCACACCAGCCTCCTGCCTTCCGACTCCTTGGCGTGGAACGCTCACCCTAGCCCTCGGCCCGCCGGCGCGACACCGCGCAGGCGGGAGATCCGCCGCTGACGGGGGCGCCGGGCCGGAAGAATCGTTCATACTCCGATGCCAGGGGGAACTTCTTCCGTTCCACCGGGGGGCGCTGTCCACCGTCCGGAGGATTCTTCGCATCATGCGACGCGTCCGCCGTGGGCCGGCCCGGCCGCTGTGTCAGCGTGCAGGGGTGCCAGACACGGCCGGATGACCCTCGTTCCGGCGAGCGGGGCGACGGCCGGCGACCCCGGCGGAAGGTGCCTTCGGACATGGCCCCACCCGACAACGACGTGCTCTGGGCGCGCGATCTGGAGCACGCCCACCGTGGCTCACCCGCTCTGCTCGGCGTCTCCCTCGGGGTGCGGCAGGGCGAGATCCTCGCCGTCACAGGACCGCGCGGCTCGGGCAAGACCACGCTGCTCGGCTGCCTCTCCGGTCAACTCCGCCCCGACGCGGGCGAGGTGTGGTTCAACGGCGTCCCGCTGCACGAGCTGGGCCAGGCCAGCCGGGACCGGCTGCGCCGGGAGCGCTTCGGCTGGGTGGGCGAGAGCCCCCAGCTGGTGCCCGAGCTGACCGCCTGGGAGAACGCGGCGCTGCCGCTGCTGCTGGCCGGCGTCGGCGGCCGGGAGGCCAGGAGGACGGTGTCCGAGTGGCTGGAGCGGCTCGACGTCGCCGAGTGCGCCCGCCTGCGGCCGGCCGCGCTGCGCCAGGCGCAGCGGCAACGGGTCGCCATCGCCCGGGCGTTGGCGCACAAGCCGGACGTGCTCTTCGCCGACGAGCCGACCGCGCCGCTGCACCGGGCCGACCGCGCGCAGGTGCTGCGCACCCTGACCACGGCGGGGCGCACCCACGCGATCACCGTGGTGCTGGCCAGCCACGAGCCGGAGGTGGCCACCCTCGCCGACCGCTCGGTGACGCTGCTCGACGGGCGGGCGGCGGCCGGCGCGTCCACCGCCGAGGGCAGTAAGGACGAGGTGACATGCTCGCTCTCCGGCTAGCCCGAGGCTCGGACCCGGCGGCACTGGCCCGCCGGCTGCTGCTGGCCTGCGCGACGGCCGGCGTCGGCTTTCTGCTGCTCGCGGCCCTGGCCAGGGCGGCGGCCCACCCGGAGGACGGGCGGCTGGCCGCGCTGCGGCTGCTGTGGTGCGTGGTGCCGCTGGCGTTCACCGCCCAGTTGGCGGTGGCGGTGGCCAGGGCCGACCCGGCCGGCTGGCCGCGCTCGGGGCTGGACGCGGCCGGCATGGGCCGGGCCAGGCTGCCGGTGCTGGCGGCGCTGTCCACGGCGGTGGCCGGCCTGGTGGGCAGCGCGCTGGCGCTGCTGGTCTTCCTCCATCTGCGGGGCGACCTGTCGGGGCTGCCGTTCGACGGGGCGGCCGTCGGCCCGTTGAACGGCGGCGGCTCGCTGCCGCTGGGCGCCGCGCTGACGCTGC
>NZ_RFFJ01000173.1 GCF_003696235.1 Streptomyces triticirhizae | reverse complement strand
CACGGCGTAGGCGTAGGGCCGCCCGTCCGGCAGCAGCGCCGGGTTGGCGTCCGCCGGCAGCGCCGCCAGCGCGCGCCGCAGCCGCCGCCGGGTCAGCGCCCGGCGCGCCAGCGCGACGCCGACGGCCAGCAGCGTTCCGCCCAGCACCAGGACGGCGACCTCTCCCAGCACGGCGTCACCGGGCACCGCCGCCCGCACCTCGGGGTCGGACCAGCCGTCCGGCAGCGGGTTGCCCGGCAGTTGCGCGGTGCCGACGACGGCCAGCAGCCCCAGCGAGAGCGTGCTGCACCCGGCCAGCAGGGCCGCGACCCAGGTCAACATCCGTGCGGCGGCGCGCGGATGGGACTGCTGCTCGGCGAGCCTGGCGATCGGCAGCGCGGTCAGCGGCGCCACCAGCGGAAGCAGCACGATCCACCCCACGGCCGCTCACTCCGTCCGGTGCCCGGGCTCGGAGCCGAGCAGCCGGCGCAGCAGCCGTTCGTCCTCGGGGGAGAGCGTGGTGACAAAGCTCGCCAGCACCGCGTCCCGGTCGTCCCTGCCCTCCAGCACCCGCCGCATCCGCAGCGCGGCGAGGCCGGCGTCGTCGGCGGCCGGCGTCCACAGGAACGAGCGGCCCGAGCGCTCGCGCCGCACCGCGTGCTTCTCGTGGAGCCTGGTCAGGATGGTGATCACGGTGCTGTAGGCCAGCGCGTCCGGCAGCCGTTCCCGCACCCAGCCGGCGCTCACCGGGCCCGGGGCCAGCCGCAGGGTGGCCAGCACCTGGGCCTCCAACTCGCCCCGCCCGCGCTTGCGTTGGCCGCCACCCGGCTCCGCCGTCGCACCCACCGCCACCACCACTCCCCGCTGCTGCCAGGGGTCATCGTAACGACGCCCGGGTATGCCCCGTTCAGGCCGTCACCGACCTTCTACAGTGTTGTAGATTTTCGAAAGCGCCCACGGTGCGCCGGGGCGGGGGCAGGAACAGCTAGTTCAGGAGGAGAACGTGGGAGTAACCCTTTCCAAAGGAGGCAATGTCTCGCTGACCAAGGAGGCGCCGGGGCTGACCGCCGTCCTGGTCGGCCTGGGGTGGGACGTGCGCACGACCACCGGCACCGACTACGACCTCGACGCCAGCGCCCTGCTCTGCGGGGAGAACGGCAAGGTCGTCTCCGACAGTCACTTCGTCTTCTACAACAACCTGACCAGCCCGGACGGTTCGGTGGAGCACACCGGCGACAACCTCACGGGCGAGGGCGAGGGCGACGACGAGACGATCAAGGTCAATCTCGCCACCGTGCCGCCCGAGGTCGACAAGATCGTCTTCCCGGTCTCCATCCACGACGCCGACGCCCGCCGGCAGAGCTTCGGCCAGGTGCAGAACGCCTTCATCCGCGTGGTCAACCAGGCCGACGGCGCCGAGATCGCCCGCTACGACCTGAGCGAGGACGCCGCCACCGAGACCGCGATGATCTTCGGCGAGCTGTACCGCAGGGGCACCGAGTGGAAGTTCCGCGCGGTCGGCCAGGGTTACGCCTCGGGCCTCGCGGGAATCGCCAGCGACTTCGGCGTCAACGTCTGACATCGGCCGGTATCAACCGATATCGGTGACCGTTGAATGGTTCCGCCCCGTTTCCCCTCGCCGCCGCGTCGTGATCCACGGTGATCCGTCGTAGTCCACGGTGATCCACGGTGATCGCGATGCGGCGGTACGGAAACGGATACGGGCCAAGGACTTCTGTTCTCTTTACTTCCGGCGCGCTACCGTGGCGGAAGGTGTGGAACCTGCTGAATCGTCCTCGGAGGTTGGACCATGGGCCAGATCGGAATCAGGGAGCTGCTGCTTCTTCTCGTCATCGTGCTGCTGGTCTTCGGGGCCAAGCGCCTGCCCGACCTCGCCAGGTCGCTGGGCAAGTCGGCGCGCATCCTCAAGAGCGAGACCAGCGCGATGAAGTCTGAGGGAGCCCAGGCGTCCTCGACGGCCAAGCCCGAGGAGACCCCGGCGCCCCGCACGATCCAGGCGGCGCCCGGCGATGTCACCAGCGCCCGCCCGGTGGACGAGCCGAAGCCGACCACCCAGCAGGGCTGACCGGCCGGGCGTCCGTCGCGCCCCGCCCCGTTCGTCGGACCACCGTCACGAGACGCCCCGCCCCTGACCGGTGCGGTTGGGGGCGCGTCCGCCCGTTCCCCGGCCGCGCGCCGCGCCGGGAATCGTTTTCCCCCTTCCTCGCCGGGGCCGATGAGGCGCCCGTGGGGCATGATGAGCCTGTTTTGTGTTCCCCGGGTTCGTCCCCCCGCGACTGGAAGGCACCTCGCATGATCCGCTCTCCCCGGCGCCTGGCCACGGCGCTGCTCTGCCTCGGACTGCTGGCCGCGTGCGGTTCGGAATCCGCCGACGGCGAGGGCGGCGAGGAAGGCAACGGCGGCGGGAGTTCCGTCGCCGAGTCGACCGAGCCCACGGAGGCCGCCGAGCAGGAGGAGGGCCAGGGCAACGGGGAGGCCCTCCAGGGTCCGGCCGGGGTCGAGCCCACCGACGCCACCAGCGCCACGCTCCACACCAGCGAGGGCGACATCACCGTCACCCTCTTCCCCGACGAGGCGCCGCTGACCGTCACCAACTTCGTTGGCCTGGCGGACGGTTCGCTGCCCTGGGAGGGTCAGGAGGACGGCGAGCCGCTCTACAACGGGACCATCTTCCACCGGGTCATCGACGGCTTCATGATCCAGGGCGGCGACCCGCTGGGCAGCGGAATGGGTGGCCCCGGGTACCAGTTCGAGGACGAGTTCGACTCGGGGCGCGCCTTCGAGGAGCCCTACCTGCTGGCCATGGCCAACTCCGGCCCCGGCACCAACGGTTCGCAGTTCTTCATCACCGTGGAGCCGACCCCGCACCTCAACAACCTGCACACCATCTTCGGTGAGGTCGCCGACGACGAGAGCCGCGCCGTGGTGGACGCCATCGCCGGCACCGAGACCGGCCCCAACGACAAGCCGGTCCAGGACGTGGTGATCGAGTCGATCAGCGTCGGCTGACGCCGGAGGCGAGACCCCGAGGGCCGTGGCATCGCGTGCGATGCCACGGCCCTCCCGCCTGTCGGCGGCGGGCGCGTCAGCCCGCCGGCTGCGGTGCCATCAGGCGCACCAGCAGGTCGTCCAGGCTGATCAGCCCGGTCAACCGGCCCTCGGCGTCCCGCACCACCGCCAGCGAGGCCCGCCGCTGCCGCAGCTGCTCCACCGCGAAGTCCACGGTGTCGTCCGCGGTCAACTCCGGCACCGCACGGGCCAGTTCACCGGCGGTCACCCGCTGGCCCCTGGCCCTGGCCACCACCGCGTCCCTGGCGTGCACCGAGCCGACGACCCGCTCGCCCTCGGCCACCAGCAGCCGGGTGTGGTCGCTGGCCGATGCGGCGGCCAGGATCGTCTCGACCGACGCCGACGGGGGCACCGAGACGATCTCCCGCGCCGGCACCTGGAACGCGCCGACCGGCGACTGCGGCTCGGTCAACGAGCGCGTGATCAGCCCAGAGTCCGCCTCGCTGATCAGCCCAAGCCGCTGCGACTCGGAGACCAGATGCGTCAGCTGCTCCCGGTCGTGGACGCTGGTCAGCTCCTCGCGCGGGGTGACCCGGCAGAGCCGGACCAGCCCGTTGCTGATCTTGTTCAGCACCCAGATCAACGGCCGCACCGCCCGCACCATCGCGCGGAACGGCGGCGCCAGCAGCATCGCCGACCGCTCGGGGTGGGAGATCGCCCACGACTTGGGCGCCATCTCGCCGACCACCATGTGGAGGAAGACCACCACGAACATGGCGAAGACGAAGGCGATGCCGTAGGACAGCCCGCTCGGCAGGCCCAGGCTGTGCAGCACCGGGTCCACCTCGTGCGAGATCGCCGGCTTGGAGATGCTGCCCAGCCCCAACGTGCAGGCCGTGATGCCCAGTTGGGCGCCCGCCAGCATCAGCGACAGCTCGTGCATCCCGGCCAGCGCCGCCCTGGCGCCGCGCCGGCCGTCGGCGATCGCCGCCTCCACCCGGTGCCGCCGGGCCGCCACCAGGGCGAACTCGGCCGCGACGAAGAAGCCACTGCCGATCAGCAGCACCACCGTGACCAGGGCCGCCATCCCGGGGCTCACGACGGCTGCCCCTCTCGCTCACGCTCGGGCGCCGGCACGCCGGCCGCCTCCGCCGTGACCCCGGGCGCCCCGACGGCCTCCGCCGCCTCGGGCTCCGCCTCGGCCACCCACTGCTCCAGGCGTATCCGCGCGGGAACCCTGCGGTCCAGCGCCAGCACCTCCAACGTCGCCCGCCGGCCGTCGACCAGCGTCACCTCGATCCGGTCCCCCACCTCGGGGAACCGCCCGCAGTGCTCGATCACCAGGCCGGCGACCGTCTCGAACGACTCGTCCTCGGGCAGCGGTATCCCGGTGGCCTCGGCCACCTCGTCCACCCGCCGGCCCGCGTCGACCAGCCAGCCGGTGCCGTCCCGCACCGCCAGCTCCTCGACCTGGTCGCTCTCGTCGGCGATCTCGCCCACCAGCTCCTCGGCGATGTCCTCCAGCGTGACGATGCCGGCGAGCCCGCCGTACTCGTCGAGGACCACGGCGAACTCCTCGCCCGCGGCCTGCATCTGCTCCATCGCGCCCGGCAGCGGCAGGGTGTCGGGCAGCAGCACCGCCCGCCTGGCCAGCGCGCCGGCCGTGCGGCGGGCGATCCGCTCCGGGGTCAGCCGCATCAGCTCGCGCACCCCGACCACGCCCACGATGTCGTCGATCCGGTCGCCGATCACCAGGTAGTGCGAGTGCCCGTGGTCCCTGATCAGCTCCACCACCTGCGCGGCCGGCGCGGTGGCGCGCACCGAGTTCACCTCGACGCGGGGCACCATGACCTCAGCCAGGGTCCGCTCGGAGAACTCCAGCGCGTGGTCCAGCAGTTCGGCCGTCGCGCGCGGCAGCTGGCCGTGCTCGTGGGACTCGTCGATCAGATGGCCCAGCTCCTCCAGGGTCGCCCCGTGGTGCAGCTCCTCCACCGGCTCGATGCCGACCCGGCGCAGCAGCCGGTTGGCGGATGCGTCGAAGACGCGGATCAGCGGCCCGGCGACCCGCAGATAGACCAGCGTCGAGGCGGCCAGGCTCTTGGCCAGCCGCTCCGGCACCGCCAGCGCCAGGTTCTTCGGGGCCAGCTCGCCCAGCACCATCTGGATGGCCGTGGCCAGCGCGAAGGCCAGCGCCAACGCCACGCCGCTGACGGCGGCGTCCGGCAGGCCGAAGCCGCCCAACAGCGGGCTGAGCAGTGCGGCGAGGGCGGGCTCCGCGAGGAAACCGACGATCAGGCCGGTCACGGTGATCCCGAGCTGCGCTCCGGAAAGCATGAACGACAGCCGCTCCTGGACCTTCATGGCCCGGGCGGCCCGCTTGTCGCCCCCGGCCGCCTCACGGGCGAGGACCAGCCGGTCGGCCGCCACGTAGGCGAACTCCTGGGCGACGAAGTATCCGGTGCCCGCCGTCAACACCAGGACGGCGAGAAGACCGAGTGCGGCACTCAACTGACACCACCTCGCCGTGTGCCGCGATGCCTCAGATGCGGGCGAGGTGGTCCGGGACTATGCCCGTCGGGGTCCGTCGGTTGGGCGGACACAGCTCTCCTTTCGAAGGTGGGTGCCACGGTCAACGCGTGGGCGCGCGCCCGTGTTCCCAGGCTGTACCCCAAATGGCCCCCTTGACACCTGGGGGCCGACTTGGGTGGGTCTCGCTCATCCGCGCAGCTCGGCCATCCACGCCTCGACCTCGGCGGAGGTGCGGGGCAGGGTGGCGGAGAGGTTCACGTTGCCGTCCTCGGTGACCAGGATGTCGTCCTCGATCCGGATGCCGATGCCCCGGTACGCCTCGGGCACGGTCAGGTCGTCGGGCTGGAAGTACAGGCCCGGCTCGACGGTCAGGCACATGCCCGGCTCCAGGGTGCCCTCGACATAGGTCTCCCTGCGGGCGGCGGCGCAGTCGTGGACGTCGAGCCCCAGCATGTGACCGGTGCCGTGCAGCGTCCAACGGCGCTGGAGGCCCAGTTCGAGAACGCGTTCCACCGGCCCCTCGATCAGGCCCCACTCCACCAGCCGCTCGGTGAGCACCCGCTGGGCCGCCTCGTGGAAGTCCCGGTACTTGGCGCCCGGGCGCACGGCCGCGATGCCGGCCTCCTGGGCGTCGTAGACCGCGTCGTAGATCTTCCGCTGGAGTTCGGTGAACCGGCCGTTGATCGGCAGGGTGCGGGTGACGTCCGCCGTGTACAGCTCCGTGGTCTCCACGCCGGCGTCCAACAGCAGCAGGTCGCCGTCGCGCACCGGGCCGTCGTTGCGCACCCAGTGCAGGGTGGTGGCGTGCGGCCCGGCCGCGCAGATCGAGCCGTAGCCGACGTCGTTGCCCTCGACCCTGGCCCTCAGGAAGAACGTTCCTTCGATGTAGCGCTCCGAGGTGGCCTTCGCGCGGTCCAGCACCCGCACCACGTCCTCGAAGCCGCGCGCGGTGGCCTCGCAGGCGTGCCGCAGCTGGGCGATCTCGAAGTCGTCCTTGACCAGCCGCATCTCGGAGAGGAAGACCCGCAGCTCCTCGTCCCGCTCGGCGGTGACCTTGTCGGTGAGCGCGGCCTCCACGCCGGCGTCGTGCCCGCGCACCTGGCGGACCGGGCCCTTGGCGTTCTTCAGCAGCTCGGGAACGGTGCGCACGTCGGCGACCGGCAGGCCGTGCAGCGCCTCGGCCTCGGTCAGGCTGTCGCGCCGGCCGACCCACAGCTCGCCCTGGCCGCTCAGCCAGAACTCGCCGTTCTCCCGGTCGGAGCGCGGCAGCAGATAGAGGGTGGCCTGGTGCCCGCTCTCGCCGGTCGGCTCCAGGACCAGCACGCCGTCCTCGGTCTGGTTCCCCGTGAGATAGACGTACTCGACGGCGGCGCGGAACGGGTAGTCGGTGTCGTTGGAGCGGGTCTTGAGCCGGCCGGCCGGGATGACCAGCCGCTCGCCGGGGAAGCGGGCCGACAGCGCGGCGCGACGCCTGGCGGTGTGCTCGGCCTGCGGGATCGGGGAGAGGTCGCGGCGCTCGGTGTCCGCCCAGCCCTGCTTCATGTTCTCGGCCAGCTCGTCCGAGATCGCTGGGGTGACGCCGTTCTTCCGTTCCTTGATCGGCTTCTCCGCCGTCTCGGCGGCGCCCTCGGTGGGCGCCTGTGCCGCTTCCGGCTCCTCGCCGGTCGTCGGCTCGGTCCTCGCCGCCTGCTCTTCCGCCACCTCGGGCCTCCTTCGCGGCCGTCCCGCGCCCGCGTTCGCGCGCGCGTCTGATACTGGCCGGTTTCCATCGTAGGTCGACCCCCCCCGGCCGCGACAGCGTGGTGGTCAGTGGAATCGGGCCGCCAGCAGCACGACGTCGCCGTGCTCGCCGCACGCCCCCGGCCCCGCAGCCCCGCCGGCGCGGGGCGCCGGCAGCGCGGTCAGTAGGTGGTCGACCAGCGCCTCGGGGTCGGCGCTGACGGCGGCCGGGGCGGCGAGGGCGGCGGCCCGCAGCCCGGCGAAGGCCGCGTCCAGCGGGCCGCCGGCCCGCCGGAGCAGCCCCTCGCTGTACAGCAGGACCGTTTCGCCGTGCCCCAGCTCCAGCTCCACGCTGGGCGCCTCCCAACAGGCCAGCATGTTCAACGGCGCGGAGAGTGTGGTGTCCACATAGCTCGCGCGCCCCCCGGCCAGCAGCAGCGGCGGCGGGTGTCCGGCGGAGGCGAGAACCAGTCGGCGGGCGGCGGGCTCGGCGTAGCCGAAGAGGGCGGTGGCCGGGCGGCCCGGCTCGGTCAGCCGAAGCAGCAGCTCCAGGTCCGACAGGACGGCCACCGGGTCCTCGCCCTCCATCACCGCGTAGGCCCGCAGCCCCGCGCGCAGCCGGCCCATCG
Organism: Streptomyces triticirhizae; assembly: GCF_003696235.1. Lineage (GTDB taxonomy): Bacteria > Actinomycetota > Actinomycetes > Streptomycetales > Streptomycetaceae > Streptomyces > Streptomyces triticirhizae. The sequence continues at coordinate 5,232 of NZ_RFFJ01000173.1, read as the reverse complement.
CGGCGAGCGCGGCGGGGCCCGCGTCGGACGAGGCGCCGACGGCCAGGCCGAGGCCGCCGTCCGGCAGCGGCAGCGCGTCCCAGCAGACCTGGCCGCCTCCGGGCGTGGCCAACTGCCGTGCGGCCAGGGTGACTCCGGCCATCCGGGGCAGCCGCCCCGGCAGCAGCCCGTCCCGCACCGTGGCGAGCGCCTCGTTGGCCCGGGCCAGCTCCTGGCGGCCCGCGATGTGCCGGGCGGCGTGCCGCAGATAGCGGCCCAGCAGCCGCCGCTGCCGGGGCTCCGGCTGGCCGGGGCGGTCGAACAGCCAGAGCGCGGCACCGAACGGGGCCGCGGCCTCGGCGGTCAGCGGCAGCGCGTAGCTGGCCGAACAGCCCAGCCGGGCGGCCACCGCCCGGTGGCGCGGGTGGAGCGTCTCGGCCCGCGCGATGTCGTGGTGGCCGATCTCCCGGTCGGGCTCGCCGGTGGCCCCGACGGCCTCGTCGAGGAGCCGGGCGTGGCAGGCGGAGGCGCGGGGGACCGTCTCCCACTGGCCCAGCTCGGCCCGGTCCAGGCCGAGGCCGAGCAGCCGTTCGCCGCCGCCGGGCCGGCCGTCCTCCGGCTGGTCGCGCAGCGCCAACAGCCCCCGGCGCGCGCCCAACAGGCGTGCGCCGGCGCGCAGGGTCTCGTCGACGGCCTCGCGGAGCGTGCCGGTGCGCCCAATACGCTCGGTGAGCGCCTGGAGGGCGGTGAGGTCGGAGATCCAGCCGGCCAGCCGGTCCTCGGGAGGGCCCGGGTGGGGCACCGGGGCGGCGACGCCGGCGGCGGGGCGGCCGTCGGGGGGCGGCGGCTCGGGAGTGTGCGACACCGGGGCGAGCGCGGGGTGGATTCCAGCCACTTTCGGCGACGGTGGCGAGGGAGGCGACGGTGGGGTGCTCATGTGTGGGGGCTTTCGTCGGGGCGCGCGTTCCGCGCCACCGTCGCGAGTCCCCGCTGACGCCTGGTCGGAGGGCCTGGCCCAGGTGCACGCGGCGCGGACGAGATGTCCGCCTGTGTCCTGCCGTGTTGGATGATGCCCAGGTGCCCCCGGCGTTCGGCGCGCGACAGGCCGAGCCGTGATCGGTTTGGCAAGAACTGGCGGAGATTGGCGGAGATTGGCGAAAAACAGCGGGCGCACGCTCCGTCGCGCGGTCCACTGAAGCGACCCCACCCGAACGTCGAGTTGAACGGCCGGGGTGCATACTGGGTACATATCGGAACGGATCGTTGAGTTCCGTCGTCCTACCGAAAGAAGGCGGCCAGGGCGAAGGCCCCCCGCCGGTCGCCCACGCGACCCGCTACGTACGGTGATCTGAGTTCCACGTGAGGCCGAGTGACCCGCGAAGGAAGGGACGAGCGCTGATGCGCGAGATCCTCGGAGAGCGACGCACCGACGACGACGACAACGGCCTGGGTGGGAACGCCCGTTGGGCCGGCCTCGGCTGGGCCGCCCGCGAGGCGGCGCTGGCGGCGGCCGCACGCGGCTGGCCGGTCCTCCCCGGGGTGGGCGCCACCCCCAACGGCGCCTGCCGCTGCGCCCGGCAGGACTGCCCCGTGCCCGGCGCCCACCCGGACGGCCCCGAACTGCTGGCGGCCACGGCCGATCCCCGCATGACGCGCTGGCGGTGGACCGTCCGCCCCTGGGCGCCCATCCTGCTGGCCACCGGCGGCCGCGCGCCCTGCGCGGTGAGCCTGCCGGCGGTCGCCGGGCCCGAGGCGCTCGCCGCGCTCGACCGCGCCGGCCTCGGCAGCGGCCCCGTGGTGGCCACGCCGACCCGCTGGGCGCTGCTCGTGCGGCCTTACGAGCTGCCGGAGTTGGGGGAGCTGCTCTACCTCCAGGACGAGGTGCCCAGCTCGCTGCGGTTCCACGGCCACGGCGGCTATCTCCCGCTGCCGCCGTCCGAGCTGGGCCGTGGCCCGGTGGCCTGGGTCCGCGAGCCGGCGCGCGCCGGCTCGGGCGCCGGCGTGCTGCCCGGCGTGGCCGAGCTGATCGAGGTGTTGGTCGACGCCGGGCGGAGCGCCCCCGACCAGGGCAGCCGGCTGGCGTACTGAGCCGGGCGGTCGGGGAGCGCGTTCGGCGCGCGGACTTCGGGGGCCGGACCAGCGGCGGGCCGGCGGCCGGGCCGGACGTGGCAGCGGGGGCCGACCCAGAACCGGCACAGAAGAGGACCCGATCGCTGGCGACGGGGGATGCACCAGCGACCGGGCCCACTTGAGAAGGTAACAAGTCATCGGGGATTCGCAAATCCCGCGATGGCGACCTCAGGGCCTAACTCGCGATATCCGGGGCGAGTTGTGACTGGAATCACTCGTGTGGGCGCGGCGTCGCGCGTCAGTTCAACGTGATCTGACGGTTGGTGAGACCACTCCTCGCGCGCCGCTCGGCCGCCGACAGCGGCGTCCGCGTCGCCAACGCTTCGGCCAGCCGCTCGCCGAACGCCGCCGCCGGCTTCTCGCACTCGTCGGCGCCCATCGCGCTCGGCAGGTCCCACACCGGAACGGTCAGCCCGTGCGCGCGGAACGAGCCCACCAGCCGGGTCTCCTCGCCCAACGAGGAGGCGCCACCCGCGTGCAGCCGCGCCAGCGCGTCCAGCAGCTCGTCCTCGGGGTGCGCCATCACCCACCGCAGGTGGTTGCGCTCCGGGGTCTGGCACCAGTAGGCCGCGTCCACGCCGGTCAGCCGGGCGGTGGGCGTTGCCGCCTCGTTGGCGCGCTCCAGGGAGGCGGCGACCTCGGGGGTGGCCGCGCGCACGTCGTCCAGCCAGAACTCGAAGCCCTCGCGCACCTCGGGAACGAACGGCGCGTCGAGGTCCAACAGGTCCTGGAGCCTGGGCCCCTGGGGGTCGGTGCGGCCGGCGGGGACCGGGTTGCCCGGCTCGGTGGTCAGCGCCCGGCCGAGCACCTCGGCGAGGTCCCGGCTGAGGTCGCCGGTGGCGGTGTCGTTCTGGATGGCCAGCAGCACCGAGCCGTCGTCGCGACGCAGCGCGGGCCAGGCCATGGGGAGCACGGTGCCCAGGGTGACGGACGGCACGTCGGCCGGCAGGCCGTCCCTGAGGACCAGCGGGGCGGTCGCCGCCGGAACCAGCTCGCGCAGCGCGACCCAGTCGCACTCGCCCGGCAGCCCCTCGAAGGGCCGGCGGACCAACTCGGTGGCGGCCTGCGCCGCGGCTCGGCCGTGACATGCCTTGTACCGGCGGCCGGAACCACACGGGCACGGCTCCCGCGCGCCCACGACGGGGATCTCGCCCGAGGTGGTGTCGGGCCTGGTCGCGGCGGCGTTCTGGGGGCGGGGTCGGCGCTTCTTCGCCATGACGGACGGCTCTCCTGCGTGCGTTGGGCTCTGGTCGTCCGGCGAGCCTAGCCGCCCGGCGCCGCCAGGACCGCCCACACGGTGACTGCCGAACCCGCGCCGGTCTCCCGCACGCCCCAGGAGCGGCAGAGCGAGGTGATGATGGTCAGCCCCCGGCCGCCTCGCGCGGTCACCGAGGGGGAGCTGAGTCGGGGCCTGGTCGGCCCGCCGCCGTCGGTGACGGAAATGGTGAGCGAACCGTCGGCGGCCTGGCACCAGTCCGCCCTGATCGACTGCCCGTCGTCCAACGGGCGCGCATGTCGGTAGGAATTACTGAGGAGTTCGGAAAGGATCAACGTCGCATCTTCGATGATCGTTTCCTCGGTGCCATTCTCCCGCAATTCCGATCGCAATCGTCGTCGTGCGATCCCCACGCCGGTAGGGCCGTGGAGCACCGCCATTGACGACGTCCTTGGCACTTGCTGTGTGACCACGAACGCCACCCCCGGAACCTCCTTTTGCCCCACGCCACAGGATCGATGCCCTGCGGGAACACACCGGAAACCGGCCACGTGAGATCCGTTGACGTACTCGTAATGATCGGATACGAAGCGAATGCGCCGGGGCACGCGGGGTAAGAACGACGGATCAAGGAGGCGCCCGTTCATAGGCGTTCGCCGGCGTTCATCGTTGTTCATTGCCGTTCACTGCGGCACTTCGGGTTTACCGCGAGGTTGTCCGGGATCGCGTCTCTTCGCGCGCCCCGGTTCAGCCGAGATCGGCGAGCTGTTCCCGCACGGTGCGCGGGCGGTTGGTGATGATGGCGTCGACGCCCAACTCGGCGCAGAGTTCCACGTCTTCGGGACGGTCCACGGTCCACACGTGCACCCGGTGGCCGGCCGTCCTGGCCCGCGCGACATACCCCGGGTCCCGGCGCAGCATCCGCACGCTCGGCCCCGCGATCCCGACCCCGGCCGGCAGCCGGCCGCCCCGGTGGCGCGGCAGCGCGAAGTGCATCAGGAAGACGGTGGGCAGTCCGGGCGCCGCCCGGCGCACCCGGTGCAGCGAGCGCGCCGAGAAGCTCATCACCCGCACCTCGCCCGGCACCGGATGGCGGTCAAGCAGCGCCAGCAGCCGTTCCTCCACCTGACCCGCCCAGCGGGTGGGGTGCTTGGTCTCGATCGCCAGGTCCACCGGCCGGTCCGCCGAGGCCACCAGGCGCAGCAGCCGCTCCAGGGTGAGCACCGCGCTCCGCTCCGGGTCCACGGTGTCCGGCGCCTCGCCGGCCGGGCCCCCGGCCACGGGCCGGCCGGCCGCGAAGTCCAACTCGGCCAGCTCCGCCAACTCCAGCGCCGAGACGGCCCCACGGCCGTTGGACGTCCGGTTGACGCGGCGGTCGTGCACGCAGACCAGATGGCCGTCGGCGGTGAGCCGCACATCGCACTCCAGGCCGTCCGCGCCGTCCTCGATCGCCCGACGGTAGGCGGCGAGGCTGTGCTCGGGGGCGTCCTCCGACGCCCCCCGGTGGGCGATGACGGCGATGCGCCGAGGGTCGGCTCTCACCCGCGCCATGGTGTCATGGACGGGAAGGAACCGGACGCGGAACGGAGCGGCACGGAAGGGCGCGGTCGTTTACGCCCGTCTGACAGGGCATGGGCAAGACTGCGGTCACAGGCTGCCCGAGGCAGCGTTCCGCGTTTTCGTCAGACGCCCCCTAGGAGAGTGCAGTGAGCACCGAGCACGAAGGTCCCGGCAGGCCGGACGGGCCGGCGGACGGTGCGCCGGAGCAGGCGGCCCGGTCGGTGGGAGAGCGGCCGCCCGCCGCGCCCGCTCCTCCCCAGCCGCCGGCCGGCGGCCCTCCCCTCCCGACCGCCGCCCCCGCAGGGCCGCCGCCCCCCGCCTCCGGCGGCTCGGCCCCACAGGCCCCA
>NZ_RFFJ01000172.1 GCF_003696235.1 Streptomyces triticirhizae | reverse complement strand
CGGAAGTGCCGCTCGGCGAGGCGGCGTTGTCGGCGATCGGGTCCGGCGGCGTGGCCGGCGCCGCCTCGGGCGCGGGAGCGCCGCTCGATGGACCGGCCGTGCCGGCCCCGCGCGGAGCGTCGGTTCCGGGGCCCGTCCCCGGCAGGACTCCCGCTCCCGCCGGCCAGGCGTCCCCCGCCGGCAGGGCGTCGGTGACGTGGTGAGCCGGATACCCGACCCCGCCGCCCCCGGCGGGGCCGTCGCCACCCGGGGCGCCGCGCCCGCGGAACCCGTGGCGCCGCGCACCCGGCTCCGTCTCCGCGGCGTGCTGCTCAACCTCGTCGCTCTCGTCCTCGGCCTCGGACTCTGGTCCCTGCTGGCCGCCGCCAACGTCGAGAGCCTGCCGGGGCCGCCCGAAGTCGGCCGCCGCTTCGGCGAGTTGGCCTCCGACGGAACCCTCGCCGAGGACGCGCTGGCCAGCCTGCGCCGCGTCTTCGTCGGCTTCGCGCTGGGCACCGTCGCCGCCGTCCCGGTCGGCTTCCTGATGGGCTGGTACGCCGTCGCCCGTGGCCTGTTGGAGCCCTGGGTGCAGTTCTTCCGCACCATCCCGCCGCTCGCGCTGATCCCGCTCGCCGTCGTGTTGATGGGCATCGACGAGACGCCCAAGATCTTCGTGATCTTCCTGGCCGCGTTCCTCTCCAGCGTGGTGGCGACGCTCCAGGGCGTGGTGGACGTCGACCGCACCCTGATCAACGCCGCACGGGTGCTGGGCGCGCGGGACCACACCATCTTTCTGCGGGTGGTCATCCCGGCCTCGACCCCGTTCATCCTGGTCGGGATGCGGATCGGCCTCGGCTCCGCCTGGGCGACCCTGGTGGCGGCCGAACTGATCGCCGCCCAGGAGGGGTTGGGTTTCCGGATGCAACAGGCCCAGCTCTACTACGACCTGCCCACCATCTTCGTGGGGCTGATCTGCATCGGCGTGCTCGGCCTGCTGATGGACCGGCTGTTGCTGTTCGCCGAGCGTCGCCTCACCGGATGGCAGGAACGCCGATGAACGCCCCCGTGAACATCGCCAAGCCCACGGCGACCCCCCGGATCTCGTTCCGCGAGGTCAGCAGGACCTACCCGTTGGGCCGCGAGACGCTCACCGCGCTGGACCGGGTCTCGCTCGACATCGCCGACCGCGAGTTCGTCACCGTCGTCGGACCGTCCGGCTGCGGCAAGTCGACCCTGCTCGGCATGGCCGCCGGGCTGGTCGAACCCACCGGCGGGCGCGTGCTGTTGGACGGCGCGCCCGTCACCGGGCCAGGACCGGACCGGGGCGTGATCTTCCAGCAGTACGCGCTCTTCCCCTGGCTGACGGTGCGCGGGAACGTCGAGTTCGGCCTGCGGCTGAAGCGGCTCGACGCCCGGGAGCGCCGGGAGCGCGCCGAGCGGGCCATCGCGCTGGTGGGCCTGAGCGAGTTCGCCGACGCGCTGCCCCGCACGCTCTCCGGCGGGATGAAGCAACGCTGCGCCATCGCCCGCGCCTACGCCGTCGATCCCCAGGTGCTGTTGATGGACGAGCCGTTCGGCGCGCTGGACGCGCTGACCCGGGTCCAGCTCCAGGACCAGTTGCTGGACACCTGGGGCCGGCTCAGGCGCACCGTGCTGTTCGTCACCCACGACGTGGACGAGGCGGTCTGTCTGGCCAGCCGGGTCGTGGTGATGGCCGCCCGGCCCGGCCGCGTCCACCGGGTCATCGACGTCGACCTGCCCTATCCGCGCACTGAGGAGGCCCGGCTCTCCCCGGAGTTCGCCGCGCTGCGCAACGAGGTCTGGCACGCCGTCTACCACCAGCCTCCCGCGCCCCACCCCCCGGCCTGAGCCGGCCGCGCGCGCTCCCGTTCCCCCCGAGAACCCCAACCCCGAACACCGAAGCACCGAAGCACCGAAGCACCGAAGCCCCGAAGGAAGCCCCGCCATGCGCGCACCCCGTCGAGTAACCGTCGCCGTCACCACGCTGCTGCTGCTCGCGGCCACCGCCACCGCCTGCGGCGGGGAGGACGAGTCCGGCGGCGGCTCCAACTCCGCCGACCGGATCAGGTTCGGCTACATCAGCGACTACAACGGCGCCAGCCCGCTGGCCGTCGCCGACGAGCAGGACCTGTGGGAGAAGTACGAACTCGCCCCGGAGACCACGGTGTTCACCAACGGCCCCATCCAGATCCAGGCGTTGGGCTCCGGCGACCTCGACTTCGGCTACATCGGCCCGGGCGCCATGTGGCTGCCGGCCAGCGACCGGGCCGAGGTGATCGCGATCAACACCCTCGCCTACGCCGACCGGGTGATCGCCCAGCCCGGCATCGGCTCCGTCGCCGACCTGGCCGGCCGGAAGGTCGGCGTCCCCGAGGGCACATCCGGCGAGATGGTGCTGGGCCTGGCGCTGCGCGAGGCAGGGATGACCACAGACGACATCGAGGTGGTGCCGATGGACCCGGCCACCGTGGTCTCCGCGTTCGCCTCCGGACAGATCGACGCCGCCGGCATCTGGTACCCGCTGATCGACACCATCAAGGAGCAGGTGCCCGAGCTGGTGGAGGTCGCCAGCACCCGCGACTTCCCCGACGACTCCTTCCCGACGGCGTTCGTCGCCGGCAACGACGTGGACGAGGACGTCACCACCCGCGTCGTGCGGCTGCTCCAGGAGGCCAACGACTGGCGCGCCGCGCACCCCGACGAGACCGTCGAACTCACGGCCGAGCTGCTGGAGATCTCGCCCGAGGCGGTGGCCGCCGACGCCGCCAACATCGAACTGCTCACCACCGACGAGCTGTTGGCCGCCACCGAGGACGGCACGGCCGGGCAGTGGCTGGACGGCCTTGCCGAGTTCTTCGTGGAGACCGGCAAGTTGGAGTCCGTGCCGGCCTGGGACGGCTACTACAACGCCGAGCGCTATGTCGAGGCCGCCCGATGAACGCGCGCCGGAACGCCGCCGGCCCGCACACCCCGGGCGCCGCCACTCGCCCGATGAACGCGGGCTCGCACAGCGTCCCGCCGATGAACGTTCTCTTTCTCATGACCGACCAGCACCGGGTCGACACGCTCGGCTGCTACGGCAACCCCACCGTCGCCACCCCGCACCTGGACCGGCTGGCCGCCTCCGGCACCCGCTTCGACCGCTTCTACACCCCGACCGCGATCTGTACCCCCGCCCGCGCCAGCCTGCTCACCGGGCAGGCCCCGTTCCGCCACCGGCTGCTGGCCAACCAGGAGCGGAACGTCGGCTATCTGGAGGACCTCTCCGACGACGTCTTCACCTTCCCCGCCGCCCTCGCCGAGCGCGGCTACCAGCTCGGGCTCGTCGGCAAGTGGCACGGCGGGACCGAGCGCAACGCCGCCTCCTACGGGTTCCAGGGCCCCGACCTGCCCGGCTGGCACAATCCGGTCGACCACTCCGACTACCTCGCCTACCTGGCCGAACGCGGCCTGCCCGGCTACCGGATCAGCGAGCCGATCCGGGGCACCACTCCCAACGGCAACCCGGGCAACCTGCTGGCCGCCCGCCTCCACCAGCCGGTCGAGGCGACGTTCGAGCACTACCTGGCCACCCGCGCCATCGAGATGCTGGAGCGGTTCGCGGCCGACGGGCGCCCGTTCTACCTGGCCACCCACTTCTTCGGCCCGCACCTGCCCTATCTGCTGCCCGACGCCTACTTCGACCGCTACGAACCGGACCGGGTCCACCTGCCGCCCTCGGTCGCCGAGACCTTCGAGGGCAAGCCGCCGGTGCAGCGCAACTACAGCGCCCACTGGACGTTCGACACCCTCCCGACCGAGGTCAGCCGCAAGCTGATCGCCGTCTACTGGGGCTATGTCACCCTCATCGACGAGCAGATCGGGCGCGTCCTGACGCGGATGGACGAGCTGGGACTCGCCGATGAGACCTCGGTGTTCTTCACGGCCGACCACGGCGAGTTCACCGGCGCCCACCGGCTCCACGACAAGGGGCCGGCCATGTATGAAGATATCTACCGAATCCCCGGCATCCTCCGGGTCCCGGGCGCCCCGCCGCAGACGCGGAACGAGCTGGTCAGCCTCACCGACTGCACCGCCACCATCCTGGAGCTGGCCGGCGCCGACCCGGCCCCGGCCGTCGACAGCCGCTCCCTGCTGCCCCTGGCGCGCGGCGAACACCCGGACTGGCCCGGGGAGTTGCTCGCCGAGTTCCACGGGCACCACTTCCCCTACCCGCAGCGCATGATCCTCGACGGCCGCTACAAGCTGGTCGTCAACCCCGAGTCGGTCAACGAGCTGTACGACCTCCAGACCGACCCGCACGAGCTGACCAACCGCTATGAGGACCCCCAACTACGCGATGAACGAAGGCGGTTGACCAGGCGGCTCTACGACCTGCTGCGGGAGCGCGGCGACAACTTCCACCACTGGATGACCCCGATGTACGACATCGGGGAGCTGGACCACGACCCCACCCTCAGCGCCTTCGAACCCGAGGGCCCGGCCGCCCCCTGACCGGCCGGCCGCCACCCGAGGGCTCACGCCCGACCCGTTCACGCCCCCCGCCGGTGGTCGGCGAGCACCTCGCCGATCACATGGCGGGCGTTGCCGGCCAGAGCCGGATTGGTGATCCGGTAGTAGGGCAGCTGGATCAACGCGACCGACAGCGCCCAGGCCCGCCCCCGCAGCCAGGTCGCCTCGTCCGCGCCCACGGCCTCGCGGAAGGCGCCGCGCGCCCCGGCGGGCAGCAGGTTCCAGGCCACCAGCAGGTCGACGGTCGGGTCGCCCACCCCGACGGCGCCGAAGTCGATCACCGCGCTCAGCCGGCCGTCGTCGCTCACCAGCACGTTCCCCGGCGAGATGTCGCCGTGCAGCCAACGGTCGGGGCCGTCGTACGCCGGCAGCGTCAGCGCCTCCTCCCACACCGCCGTCGCCGCCGCCACGTCCAACGACTCGGCGCCGGGCGGCAGTTCGACCAGCTGCCGCAGCGCGTCCCGGGTGCCGTCGTCCCGTTCCGCCAACGGCACCCCACGGCTCGCGCGCCGCGCCCCGGGCTGCGGCTCAACCGACCGCAACGCCCGCACAAAAGCCCCCAACTCGGCGGCCAGTCGCTCCGGTTCGACCACCCGGCCGACCTCCGGATTGCGCCCGGCCAGCCAGCGGTGCACCGACCACCGCAGCGGATAGCCCTCGGCCGGCCCGCCCACCTCCAGCGGAACGGGAACGGCCACCGGCAGATGTGGCGCCAGCAGCGCCGGCCACCGCGCCTCCGCCCCAACCGTCTCGTCGGCCCAGGGGGTTCGCGGCAGCCGCACCGCCAGGGCCTCGCCCAGCCGGAACATCGCGTTGTCCGTGCCCGACGACGCCACCCGCCGGACCGGCAGCCCGGCCCAGCGCGGGAACTGCCCCGCGACCAGCCGCGCCACCAGCCCCTCGTCGATATCCAGCTCGTCCTCGTGCATCCTGACGCTTCCCGCGCCCGGCTCGCTCCGCGTGCCGGGCGTGCTGCTCTTCGGCCCCATCGGCCCATCGACTCCGTGCTGTTGATCGTTTCGGCTCGGTCCCCGCCGCCCCATCCGAACGCCGGCGCCGCCCGCTGTCCACCGGTTTTCGGACGGCCCAGGGCGGGCTTTCGGGGAGGCCCCGACCGGCGAGGGAACGGAAACCGTTGGACAGCGGGCCGTCCGACTCGCTTGGATCGGCCGTCGCGCCCCGGGGAGCCGTCCGACGGGCGAGGAGGGAACCGCACCCGTGTCATCCGCACCACCCGAAACCCCCACCGTGGACTCCGCGTTGGCCCGCCGGCTGCTGGCCGGAGCGTTCCCCCGGTGGGCCGAGCTGCCCCTGAGGCCGGTCCTGCCCGGCGGCTCCGACCACCTGATCTACCGGCTCGGCGACGACCTCTCCGTGCGCTTCCCCCGGGGCACCTGGTCAGCGGGACAGGCCCGCAAGGAGGCCCGCTGGCTGCCGCTGATCGCGCCCCGGCTGCCGCTCCCGGTGCCCGAACCCGTCGCCGTCGGCGAGCCCGCGCTCGGCTACCCCTGGCACTGGTCCGTCAGCCGCTGGCTGGACGGCGAGCAGGCCACGCCCGAGGCCCTGGCCGACCCCGAGGAGAGCGCCCGCCAGCTGGGCGCTTTCCTCGTCGCGCTCCACCGGCTGCCGCCGGCCGAGACGCTGCTCCCCGGACACGACCAACGGGAGCTGGCCATCGGCACGTTGGCCGCCAGGGATGCCGCGACCCGCGGGGCGATCGCCGCCGTCGGCGACACCATCAGCGACTCCTTCGGCGCGGACGCGCTCACCGAGCTGTGGGACGCGGCGCTGACCGCGCCCGCCTGGCAGGGGCCGCCTGCCTGGGTGCACGGCGACTTCCACGTCGGGAACCTGCTGGTCACCGACGGCCGGATCAGCGCGGTGATCGACTTCGGCGGCCTGGGCCTGGGCGACCCGGCGGCCGATCTGGTCGTCGCCTGGACCCTGATGACGGCCGAGACCCGGCCGCACTTCCGCGCCGCCAGCGGCCTGGACGACGCCACCTGGCTGCGCGGCCGTGGCTGGGCGCTGGCCACCGGCCTCAACGCCTACCACAGCTACGCCGCCACCCGCCCGGACGTGGCGCGCGCCACCACCCGGCAGATCATCCAGGCGCTGCGCGGCTGACCGGCCGCCGGCCGCCGGGCCGTTCAGCCCAGCCGGGGGTGCTGTCGGTCACGGGGGCCACGGTAGGGGCCGGGGCCCCAGGGGCTGGCGATAGGCTCGCGGCGTGATCGGCTTCCTGCACACCGCGCCCACGCACACCGCCACCTTCCAGGGGATTCTCGACGAGGTGGCGCCCGGCGTCCCGGCGACCCACCTGGTGAACGAGGCGCCGCTGGCCCGGGTGCGGGAACATGGCCCCGACCCAACCGTCGTCGCCCAGGTGCGCGAGGGGCTGGAACAACTCGCGGCGCGCGGCGCCGAGTTGATCGTCTGCACCTGTTCCAGCCTGGCCGGCCTCGCGGAGTCCCTCGGGCCCCGGGCGGGCGGGCCGCTGCCCGTTCCCGTGCTTCGCGTCGACCGCCCGATGGCCGAGGCGGCCGTGCGGGCCGGCCGCCGCATCGGCGTCGTCACCGCCACCGCCTCCAGCGTCGAACCGACCAACGCCCTGCTCACGGAGTGCGCGCGGGCGGCCGGCCGCGAGGTCGAACTGCTCCCGGCGCCCTGCCTGGACGCCTGGGACCTGTTCACGGCGGGCGATCTCGACGGCTACGCGCGCCGGATCGCCGACCACGCGCGGCGACTGGCCGCCGAGGTCGACGTGGTGGTGCTGGCCCAGGCGTCCATGACGCCGGCCGTGGCGCTGCTGGGCGACCTGCCGGTGCCGGTGCTGACCACGCCGAGGCCGGCCGTCGAGGAGGCGGTGCGCCGCGTCGGCGGCTGAGCCGACCACGCCGTCACGCGCCGGCCGCCGAGACCTCGCCTGCGCCGGCGGCGGCGTCGATCACCTGGTCCAACACCTCGCGCGTTGACTCCAGTTGCGCGATCATCCGGTCCAGCCTCGCCCGTTCCACCGCCAGATCGGCCAACAGCCAGGGCGTGGCCACCTCCGATGGGCCACCGTCCTCGTCCCTGACGCAGGGCAACAACTCCACGATCTTGGCGCTGCACAGCCCGGCGGCGAACAGCTCCTGTACCCGGATGACCCGGTCCACCGCCCGTTCCGGATAGCGGCGCTGCCCGCCCGGGGTGCGCTCCGCCGCGAGCAGCCCCTGTTGCTCGTAGTAGCGCAGCGAACGCTCGCTGACACCGGTACGCCGGGCCAACTCGCCGATTCCCATGCGCCGTCGGGGATCTCCCGCGTATGAACCGGCGGCCGGACTTGAACCTGACACCGGTGTCACCTCCTACCGTCCCGGCATGACGAACACCACCACGAACACCACGCTCCTGAGCCCCTATTCCCCGCGCCACTCCCCGGGCGGAATCACCCTGCCCAACCGCCTGGTCATGGCCCCGATGACCCGCTACCGGGGCACCGAGGACGGCCGCCCCCAGCCGATCGTCACGACCTACTACGCCCAGCGCGCGAGCGCCGGGCTGATCGTCACCGAGGGGCTGTGGCCCAGCGCCAGGGGCCAGAGCGGCTGGCGGATACCCGGACTCGCCACCGCCGAACACGCCGCCGCCTGGCGCGCCGTGACCGACGCCGTGCACGCGGCCGGCGGCCGGATCTTCGCCCAGCTGATGCACGGCGGTCGGCTCGGCCACCCCGAGGGCCGCGTCGACGGCAGCGTTCCCGCCGGGCCATCCGTCGTCACCGCCCCCGAACGCATCGTGCTGCGCGACGGCAGCCGCCAACCCGCCGCGCGACCACGGGAGATGACCGAGGACGACATCGACCTCGCCATCGCCGACCATGTGGCCGCCGCCCAACTCGCCGTCGGGCCGGCCGGGTTCGACGGGGTGGAGATCCACGGCGCCAACAGCTACCTGTCGCACCAGTTCCTCGCCGACAACACCAACCTGCGCACCGACCGCTGGGGCGGCTCGCCGGAGAACCGACGCCGCTTCCCGCTGCGGCTGGTCCGCGCGGTCGCCGACGCGGTGGGCGGCGCACGCGTCGCGCTGCGCCTCTCGCCGGGCAACCCGCAGTTCGGGATGGTCGAGTCCGACCCGGGCGCGGTCTACCGGCCGCTGGTCGAGGCGCTCAACGAACTGGGCCTGGCCTATCTGCACGTGACCGACAACGACCGCTACCCGGCGCTGGCCGATCTCCGCCCGCGCTGGTCGGGAACGCTGGTCGCCAACGTCGGCGAGAACGGCCCGCCCACCACCCGCGAGCAGGGCGAGGCCCTGGTCTCGTCCGGCCGCGCCGACCTCGTCTCCTACGGCCGGGCGTTCCTGGCCAACCCCGACCTGCCCCTCCGCTTCGCGACCGGCGCGCCCTTGAACGAGGTCGACCCTACGCACCTGTACGGCTGGGGGCCGGAGGGCTACACGGACTACCCGCCGCTGAACGCCTCCGGCGCGGTTGCCTCCGGCGGGGTTGCCTCCGGCGGAGTTGTCTCCGGCGGTTAGGGGAGGGCGCGACGCGGCTGGCGCGAGGGTGGCGGTGCCTGGGCGCGGGGTCGGGTGCTTGGGGTGAGAGCACGGGGGATCGCGCCCTGCGGGCGGCCCAGGGGCCGAAGACCGCTGCCAGTCACGGGCACGATCCGTGCTCGCGGCTCCGGATGTGCCGGCGCCTCCGGCGAGAGCGACGGCGGGTTCTTCCCTCCGGGGGGCGCGGTGGCGCGGCCGGAGGCGCGTGGCCTCCGGCCCGCCTGCGGTTGTCGGGGGCGGGTCAACGGATGGCGGCGGATGGCGGCCGGTCGACCGGGGCCTCCGGCGGGAACGGGGGCGGGGGAGCGTGACCGGGAGGCGGCGGCACGGCCGGCCAGCGGGGCGCTAACGGCAGCGGGTTGACCGGTGGCGGGCTGGCGGGCTCCGCGCTCGAACCGGGCGTCGCCGGCCGGCGGCCACCCGCCTCGCCTCCGTTCGCGAAGGGCGGGTGGTTCGGCATCGGGGGAACGCCGGGCGGGGCGCTCGTCGGGTGCGCCTTCGACGGGGTCCGCCCGCCGTCCACCGCCGGCCCCGCGACCCCGTGACCGTTGACCTCGCCGGCGCCGGTGCCGGCGGCGGGCATCCCGTCGGCCCCCGGCGATCCGTTCGGTCCGGCCGTTCCGGGCACGCTGCCGGGGCTGGCTGGGCTGAACGGGTTGGGCGTTCCGGAGTCCCCGTCCGCGCCGTCCGCGCCGGTGGTCTCCACCGGCCTGGTGTCCGCGCCGTGCGCACCACGCACTCCGCCCGTGCCGGGCTGATCGCCTGCGGCTCTCACCGCCTCGGCGGCGGCCTCGGCGGCGGTCGGGCCGCCGGCGGTCTCCTCTGGCCCCGCGCCGGCGGCGGCCGTCTCCCCCGGCTCCAGCCGGGCGAGTTCCGCGTTGAACTGGGCGCCGGAGAGGAGGGCCAGGTTGGAGACCCAGAGCCAGACCAGGAAGACCACGATCCCGGCGAGCGAGCCGTAGAGCCGGTTGTACGTCGGCACATGCGACGCGTACAGCGCGAACCCCGCCGAGGCGACCAGCCACAGCAGCACCGCCAACGCCCCGCCGGGCAACGCCCGCTGTGGCGCGCGGGAGGACTCGGGGCCGGTGCGGAAGACCACCATCACCAGCATCGCGACCAGCGCCACCAGCAGCGGCCACTTGAAGACCGTCCACGCCGTGCTGCCGCCCTCGCCCAGGTCCAGCACCCGGCCGATGGCCCGCACCGCCTCGCTGGTGAGTATCAGCACCGCCGCGCTGGCCACCAGCAGGCCCAGCAGCCCGAGCGCCGTCAGCGTCGTGCGCGGGATGGCCCGGATCGGCGGCCTGCGGTCGGCCACGCCGTGCATCGCGTGCAGCACCCGGCGGAAGATGCTCAGGTAGTTGTACGCGGCCAGCACCGCGCTGGCCACGCCCACCACGATCAACACCCAGGCGGCGGAACGCTGTTCGGTGACGTCGGTCAGGGCGGTGTAGACGTCCTTGCGGGAGTTGGCGGGAACGAGCGCGGAGACGTGGCCGATCAGCTCGGGCCCGGCCGCCGGGTGGGCCATCCCGATCAGCGAGAGCGCGACGAAGAGGGTGGGGAAGACGGCCAGCACGGAGTAGTAGGTGAGGGCGGCGGCCCAGTGGTCGATGTCGTCCCGCCACAGCGAAACGGGGGTGCGCCGGAGGGCCACCCACCAGCGGCGGCCCCCGGTGCGTTCCGCCCGTTCGTCCTCAGCTCGACTCGCCCGCTGGTTCACCTGGTCGCAGCCTCCACCACCTGGGCCAGCCAGATGGCCAGCCCCGCACACATCGCGGTCAGCGCCGGCAGGCGCCGTTGGGACCAGTGTCCCCGCTCGCCGGCCCCGCCTCGACCACCGGTCTCCCGGCGGCCTCGTCGACCGCTCTCACCACGCGTTTCCGCCATGAACCGCTCCCTGCCCTCGATCCGCTGTCCCACGCCCACGGTCACCCGTCGGCGGTCACTTGTCGGCCCGCCGGGGCCGGGGTGCTCACTGCACCCGGGGCTCGTCCTCGGGCAGGTCCTCGTCGGGCAGCCGAACATCGACGATCGCGATGTTGACCTCGATCACCTCAAGTCCGGTCATCCGTTCCACGGCGGCGATCACGTTCTCCCTGACCTCGCGCGCCAACTCGCTGATCGGGACGCCGTACTCCACCATCACGTCCAGGTCGATCGCGGTCTGCCGCTGGCCGACCTCGACCTTGACGCCGCGCGATACCTGGGCCCGGCCGCCGGGAACGCGGTCCCGCACGGCGCCCAGGGTGCGGGAGAGGGTGCCGCCGAGGGCGTGCACGCCGGGCACCTCGCGGGCGGCCATTCCGGCGATCTTCTCCACCACCCCGCCGGCGATGGAGGTGCGGCCCCTGGTCTGGGCCGGCTCCTGGGCGCCGGGGGCGCCCTCGCTCACGGTGGTCTCGCTCTCGCGCTGCCCGCCGCCCGCCTGCTGCTGGCGGGGCAGCCGCTCCTCCGGCTGGTTCGCCGGCTCCCGCTTGTCCCGGGTGGCGTCAGCGGCGCTGTGGGAGGCTGTCCTGGTTGCCATGGCCTGCCTGCCTTTCGTCGGTTCGCCGCGACCGACTGTCCGGTCGCGCTCACGCCTGGTAGGACACCGGAGTACCGGAAACGTCACGCACGTTCTTCGGGACCGCCGTGTTTCGGCCATGGTGCGCCCCCGGACGCTTCGGGTAAAGCCGGGCACGAGGCGGCGTGACGTGCCAGTGAGGAGCAGGGGTGGCGATCGAGGCGGACGACCCGTGGGCCGGAGCCGAGGCGGAACGGCTCGACGCGGAACGGGGCGAGGCGGAACGGGGCGAGGCGGCGGACGGAGACGTGGGCGAGGACGCGGTGGACGAGGACGCGGTGGACGACGACGCGCTGTTGGTGGCCCGGGCCAGGGAGGGCGACGAGGCGGCCTTCGAGGCGCTGGTCCACCGCCATGGCCCGGTGCTGCTGCGGCTCGCCGGGCAGCTGCTCGGCGGGCGCGCGGGGGCCGGCGGCTCGGCGGACGCCGAGGACGCGGTGCAGGACGCGTTCGTCAGCGCGTGGCGGCGGCTGCCGGAGTTCCGGGGCGAGGCCGCGTTCCGCAGCTGGATGTACCGGATCGTCACCAATCGCTGTCTCAATCTGCTCCGTGCCCGTCGCCCCACCGCCCCGCTGGAGGCGGTCGCCGAGCCGGCGGCGCCCGAGGCGCGGGCCTCCCCGGCGCGCACGGTGGAGAACCTGGCGGCGGTGCGCGCGCTGCGCGAGGCGCTGGGCGGGCTCTCCCCGGAGCAGCGGGCGTGCTGGGTGCTGCGGGAGTTCCACGGGCTCGCTTACCAGGAGATAGCACGGGCGGTCGGCATCACCCAACAGGCCGTTCGGGGACGGCTCTTCAGAGCCAGGCGTTACCTGATGGAGGCGATGGAAGCATGGCGCTAGAGGGAGCGGGCGCCCCCGGCGGCGACGAGGAACGCGGCAACCCGGCGCGCGGCAGCCGGGAACGCGACGGTCGGGAACGCGGCGACCACGGACGTGAGGGGGAACGCGCGCCCGAGGAGGAGGTGCTGGCCTGCGGCCGGTCGTTGGCCGGGCTGTGGGAGGCGTGGGACGAGGGCAGGGCCGGGACCGATCCGCATGTCCGCGACTGCCCCTCCTGCCGCGCCGCGCTCGCCGAGCTGCGGGCGCTGGGCGAGGTGGTCGCGGCCACCCGCGCTGAGGAGGAACGGGCTCCCGAGGCGGGCGGGTTGGCCTCCCGGGTGACCACGCGGGTGATGGAGATCGTCCGGCTCGAACTGCGGCCCGGGCGCACGTTGCCGCTGGGCGAGCCGAACGAGGACGCCTGGATCGTGGAGGCCGCCGTCGCCCGGGTCTTCCGGGAGGCGGTCGAGGAGTTGGACGCGGTGCGGGTGGGCAGCTGCCGGATCGCGCCGGTCGGGCGGGCCGCGCCGGGGGAACGACCGCCGCGCGGCCCGGTGGCGGTGCGGATCGAGGTGGTGGCTGGGCTGCGGTGGACGGTGCCGGAGCTGGCCGAGGCGGTGCGGGGGCGCCTGGCGGTCGCGGCCGACGAGGAGTTGGGCCTGGAGGTGCGCACGGTGGACGTGCATGTGCTGGATCTGACGGACACGCTGCCCGGTGCCACGAGGCGGCGACTCCGGTGAGCGGCGACGGCACGCGGGACGGCGGCAACCGGGACGGCGGGGCGCGCGGCGGCGGGGTGCGCGGCGAGAGCGTGGGCGCCGCGCGCGAGCGGCTGCGCGAGGTGGTCGGGTTCGCGGTGCGCCGGGTCCCGGGGGTGGCGTTCCCCGCCTCGGGCATCGCGGGG
>NZ_RFFJ01000171.1 GCF_003696235.1 Streptomyces triticirhizae | reverse complement strand
GGGCGGCGCGGCGGGCGCCGGTGCGGGCGCTGGCGCGGCGCGGCCGGGCCACGCGTTCTGCGTCCTGGCCAGGCCCTGAACGGCCGGCGCCCGCCGGCCGTACCCGGCGCCATTGCATAAAAGTGCTGCGCTACGTATAGTCATGCTATTCCATGGAGGAGGCGATGGCAGTGCGGGCTGCGGTGGCGGGCGCCAGCGGTTATGCGGGGGGAGAGGTGCTCCGGCTGTTGCTGGGACACCCCGGGATGGAGATCGGCGCGGTGACCGCCCACGCCAACGCGGGGCACCGCCTCGGTGAACTCCAGCCCCATCTGGTGCCGTTGGCCGACCGCGTGCTCGGCCCGACCTCGGTCGACACCCTCGCCGGCCACGACGTGGTCTTCCTCGCGCTGCCGCACGGCCAGTCGGCCGCCGTCGCCGAGCAGCTCGGCGACGAGGTGCTGGTCGTGGACTGCGGCGCCGACTTCCGGCTGCGGGACGCCGACGCCTGGGAACGGTTCTACGGCACCCCCCACGCCGGCACCTGGCCCTACGGCCTCCCTGAACTGCCCGGCGCGCGCGAGGCGTTGCGCACCACCCGGCGGATCGCCGTGCCCGGCTGCTACCCGACCGCCGTCAGCCTGGCGCTCTTCCCCGCCTACGCGGCCGGCCTGGTCGAGCCCGAGGCCGTGATCGTCGCCGCCTCCGGCACGTCAGGCGCCGGCAAGTCGCTCAAACCGCACCTCCTCGGCAGCGAGGTGATGGGCTCGATGAGCCCGTACGGCGTCGGCGGCGGCCACCGCCACACCCCCGAGATCGCGCAGAACCTCTCGGCGCTCGCCGGCGAGCCCGTCAGCGTCTCGTTCACCCCCACCCTCGCGCCCATGCCGCGCGGCATCCTCGCCACCTGCTCCGCCCGCGTCCGCCCCGGGGTCACCGCCGAGACCGCGCGCGAGACCTACGCCAAGGCGCTGGCCGGCGAGCCGTTCGTCCGGCTGCTGCCCGAGGGCCGGTGGCCGGCGACCGCCGCCGTCGTCGGCTCCAACGCCGCGCTGGTCCAGGTCGCGCTCGACGAGGCGGCCGGCCGGCTGATCGTCGTCAGCGCCATCGACAACCTCACCAAGGGCACCGCCGGCGGCGCCATCCAGGCCATGAACCTCGCCCTGGGCCTGCCCGAGGAGACCGGGCTGCCGCTCACCGGGCTCGCGCCGTGAGCGTCACCGCGCCGGCCGGCTTCACCGCCGCCGGGGTCGCGGCCGGCGTCGCGGCCGGGCACAAGCCCGAAGGCGCCCCCGACCTGGCCCTGGTGGTCAACGAGGGCCCCAGCCTGGCCGCAGCCGGCGTCGTCACCACCAACCGGGTCAAGGGCGCGCCCGTGCTCTGGACTGAGCAGGTCCTGCGCGCCGGCGCGGTCTCCGCCGTGCTGCTCGACTCCGGCTGCGCCAACGCCTGCACCGGCCCGCTCGGCTTCCAGGACACCCACGCCGCCGTCGAACGCGCCGCCCGCGCCCTGGACCGCAACGCCGCCCAGATCGCCGTCGCCGCCACCGGCCCGATGGGCGTGCGCCCCGCGATGGACCGGCTGCTGCCCGGCATCGACCTGGCCGCCGGGCAGCTGACGGAGTTCGGCGGGGAGCGGGCCGCCCGCGCCATCATGACCACCGACACCCAGCCCAAGACCGCCGCCGTGCGCGGCGGGATCGGGAGCGGCGGCGGGACCGGCGCCGGCTGGACCGTCGGCGGGATGGCCAAGGGCGGCGCGATGCTCGCGCCCTCGCTCGCCACGTTGCTGGTGGTCCTCACCACCGACGCCGAGGTGCCGGCGCCCGCGCTGGACCGCGCGCTGCGCGCCGCGACCCGCACCACCTTCGAACGGATCGACGCCGACGGCGTCGCCTCCCCCAACGACACGGTGCTGCTGCTCGCCTCCGGTGCCTCCCATGTCACCCCGGACGCCGACGAGTTCGCCGAGGCCGTCCGCGCGGTCTGCGCCGACCTGGCGCGGCAGCTGGTCAAGGACGCCGACGGCGCCACCAAGGAGATCAGGGTCGAGGTCACCGGCGCCGCCAGCGAGGAGGCGGCCCTGACCGCCGCGCGCGCCGTCGCCGGCGACGCCCTGGTCAAGGCAGCCCTGCGCGCCGAGGACCCCGCCTGGCCCCGGGTGGTCGCGGCCGTCGGCGCGAGCGGCGTCGCGGTCGAGCCGCACCGGCTGGCGGTCGCCGTCAACGGCGTCCAGGTCTGCCGGGGCGCCGCCCCCGCCGACGACCCCGCCGCCGTCGACCTGCGCTTCCGCGAGGTGACCCTCGCCGTCGACCTGGGCGCCGGCGACCGTTCCGCGACCGTGTGGACCACGGACCACACGGTCGCCGCGCCCCGCCCGACGCGCCACCCAGCGCCCCACCCAGCGCCGCTTCCCGCATCCCATCCGCATCCCCGAGCCGAAAGCGTGTGATGACGGTCAACGCAGCCAACGCCCCCGACGCGGCCAGCACCGCCAACCCGGCCCACGCCACGGGCACGGCCCCCGCCGACCCCGGCGCCGGACCCACCCGCCGACACACCGCCCTGCCCAAGGCCCGCATCCTCATCGAGGCCCTGCCCTGGCTCACCCGCCACCACGGCAGGACGGTCGTCATCAAGTTCGGCGGCAACGCCATGGTGGACGAGGAGCTGAAGGCCGCCTTCGCCCAGGACGTCGTCTTCCTGAGGCACGCCGGGCTGCGCCCCGTCGTGGTGCACGGCGGCGGCCCGCAGATCAACCGGCAGCTCGAACGGCTCGGCCTCGCCTCGGAGTTCCGGGCCGGCCTGCGGGTGACCACCCCCGAGACCATGGACGTGGTCCGGATGGTGCTCGCCGGCCAGGTCCAGCGCGAGCTGGTCGGCCTGCTCAACCGGCACGGCCCGCTGGCCGTGGGCATGACCGGCGAGGACGCCCATATCCTCACCGCGACCAAGCGGTTCGCCGAGGTCGACGGCGAGCCCGTCGACCTCGGCCGGGTCGGCGAGATCACCGCCATCGAGACCGGCGCGATCCAGGCGCTGCTCGACAACGGGCGCATCCCGGTGATCTCCTCCATCGCCCGCAGCGCCGACGACGACCACGTCTACAACATCAACGCCGACACCGCCGCCGCCGCGCTCGCCGCCGCGCTGGGCGCCGAGACGCTGATGGTGCTCACCGACGTCGAGGGCCTCTACGCCGACTGGCCGGCCAGCGACGAGGTCATCAGCCGGCTGACGGTCAGCGAACTGGAGAAGCTGCTCCCCGAGTTGGCCAGCGGGATGGTGCCCAAGATGGAGGGCTGTCTGACCGCCGTCCGCAACGGGGTGCGCACCGCCCGCGTCATCGACGGCCGCGTCCAGCACTCGATCCTGCTGGAGATCTTCACCGACGAGGGCATCGGCACGATGGTCGTCCCCGACGACGCCCCGGACACCGACCCCGACACCGACACCGGCGAGCCGGGCGCCCCGGCCGGCACCCCCGCCAACCACCCCACCGAGGGAGAGCCCGCATGAGCAACGAGTCGCTGAACGCCCGGTGGCAGGCGGCGCTGATGGACAACTACGGCCAGCCCCGGCTCCCCCTCGTGCGCGGCGAGGGCGCCCGGCTCTGGGACGCCGACGGCCGCGAGTACCTCGACTTCGTCGGCGGGATCGCCGTCAACTCCCTGGGCACCGGCCACCCGGCGGTGGTCGAGGCGGTCTCCCGGCAGGTCGCCGCCCTGGGCCATGTCTCCAACCTCTTCGTCGCCGAACCGCCCGTGGCCCTCGCCGAGCGGCTGCTGGCGCTGGCCGGCCGGCCCGGCCGGGTCTACTTCTCCAACTCCGGCGCCGAGGCCAGCGAGTCCGCGTTCAAGCTCGGCCGGCTCACCGGCCGCCCCCACATGGTCGCCACCGAGGGCGGCTTCCACGGCCGCACCATGGGCGCCCTGGCCCTCACCGGCCAGCCGGGCAAGCGGAACGGGTTCGAGCCGCTGCCGGGCGACGTGACCCATGTCCCCTACGGCGACGTCGAGGCGCTGCGCGCCGCCGTCACCACCGACACCGCGCTGGTGATGATCGAGCCCATCCAGGGCGAGAACGGCGTCGTCGTTCCCCCCGAGGGCTACCTCGCCGCCGCCCGCGAGATCACCCGCGCCACCGGGACGCTGCTCGCCCTGGACGAGGTGCAGACCGGGATCGGCCGCACCGGGCACTGGTTCGCCGGGCAGGCCCAGGGCGTGGAGGCCGACATCGTCACCCTGGCCAAGGGCCTCGCCGGCGGGCTGCCGATCGGAGCGACCCTGGCCTTCGGCCCGGCGGCCGAGCTGTTCACCCCGGGGCGGCACGGCTCGACGTTCGGCGGCAACCCGGTCTCCTGCGCCGCCGCGCTGGCCGTGCTCGACACCATCGAGTCCGACAACATCCTCCAGCGGGTCAAGGAGACGGGCGAGCGACTGCGGGACGGCGTCGACCAGTTGGGGCACCCGCTGGTCGAGGGGGTCAGGGGCGCCGGGCTGCTGCTGGGTATCGTGCTCACCGAACCCGTCGCCGCGCGGGTGCAGCGCCTGGCCCAGGACGCCGGCCTGCTGGTGAACGCCGTCTCGCCGACCGTGCTGCGGCTGGCCCCGCCGCTGATCATCGGGAACGTCGAGGTCGACACCCTGCTGGCCGCGCTGCCCGGGCTTCTGGACGCCGCCGGCGCCGGCGAGGGGAACGGATGACAACCGGAGAGGGAGCATGACGGACGAGGCGCAGCCCAGGGGAGGGGCGGGCAACGGGCCCGCCGTTCCCCAGACCCGCACGGCCCGGCACCGCAGGATCGTGGAGATCCTCAACCGGGGTCCGGTGCGCTCCCAGAGCCAACTGGCCAAGCTGCTGGCCGACGACGGGCTGAGCGTCACCCAGGCCACGCTCAGCCGGGACCTCGACGAACTGGGCGCGGTGAAGATCCGCAACGCCAACGGCGAGTTGATCTACGCCGTGCCCAGCGAGGGCGGCTTCCGCACGCCCAGGGCGCCGCTGGGGGAGTCCGCCAAGGAGGAACGGATGGCCCGCCTCGCCGGTGAACTGCTGATCTCCGCCGAGGCGTCCGCCAACCTCGTGGTGCTGCGCACCCCGCCGGGCGCCGCGCAGTTCCTGGCCTCGGCGATCGACCAGGCCGAGGTGCACGACATCCTGGGCACCATCGCCGGCGACGACACGCTGCTGCTGATCAGCCGCGACCCCACCGGGGGCCAGTCCCTCGCCAACCACCTGCTGCGGCTGGCCCAACGCGAGTAGCCCGCCGGCGGAGCCGGTCCCGGCCCGGGGGCCGGGCCGGGCGGCGGGCCGCCCCGTAGCATCGTCGGATGCCCGAGGACGCTTCGCCCCGACACCCGCCCCGCGCGCCGACGCCGCCCGGGATGGCCATCCGCGCGTTGGACCCGCGCGATGCCGTGATCGCGTCCGACGTGCACGCGGTGGGGCGGCGCGCCTACGCCGTCGAGGCCGAACTCATCGGCTTCGACGGCATTCCCGCCCTCACCGAATCACTCCGGGACATGACCGCCCGGCCCCTGCGCTGGCTGGGCGCGGTGACCGGCGAGGGAACGGTGGCCGCCTTCGTGGCCTGGGAGACCGAACCCGACCGGCGCGTCACCCAGATCGACCGGGTCTGCGTGGACCCGGCCTGGTTCCGCCACGGGCTCGCCACGCGCCTGCTGACCGAGGAGGCCGGCGGACACGAGGTGAGGGTCAGCACCGGAGCGGACAACGAGCCTGCCGTGCGGCTCTACGCGCGGCTCGGCTTCCACCGCACCGCGGACTCCCACCCCGAGCCCGGCCTTCGCATGGCCCACTTCGTCCGACCTCGCTGACCCGGGCGGGCCGGCGCGGAGCCGCGCACCGGCTCCGCCGGGCCGCCGGCGGCGGCCGCCCCGCGAGGGATCACCTGTCGCGGTGGCACACCATCAGCGCCAGGGTGGCGAGGCGGTCCACCGCCTCCGTGCCCTGGGCGGCGTTCAGGTCGGCCAACGCGGCCCGCGCGCCCGCGAGTTGGTCGGCCGCCGCGCGCTCCGCCCAGGCGCGGCCGCCGGCCTCGGTGACCAGCTCGGCCAGGGTGGCCACGGCCACCCCGCCGTCCCCGCCGCCCTCGCGCTCGGTGTCGTCGTCCGCGTACAGCTCGGCCAGCCGTCGGGCCGCCGGCGTTCCGGAGTCCAGCGCGGCCACCACGGGCAGCGACTTCTTCCGGCTGGCCAGGTCGGCCCCGGCCGGCTTGCCGGTGACCTCGGGGTCGCCCCAGATGCCCAGCAGGTCGTCCGTCAACTGGAAGGCCATGCCCAGGTGGTGGCCGAAGCGGCGCAGCGCGTCGACGGACCGTTCGTCCCCGCCGCCCCACAGCGCGCCCAGCGCGCAGGCGCAGGCCAGCAGCGCCGCCGTCTTGCGTTCCGCCATCAGCAGGCACTCGTCCAGCGAGACCCGGGAACGTTCCTCGAAGTGCAGGTCGGCCTGCTCGCCCTCGATCAGCTGGTTGGTCGCCTCGCTCAGCCAGCGCACGCCGGTGAGCGCGTGCGCCGGCGCGTCCGGCTCGGCGAGCACCCGGATCGCCTGGTTGAGCAGCGCGTCCCCGGCCAGCAGCGCCGCCGACGAGCCGAAGACCACCCAGGCGGTGGCGCGGTGCCTGCGGGTGGTGTCCCCGTCGAGGATGTCGTCGTGGAGCAGCGAGAAGTTGTGGGTCAACTCCACGGCCACCGCCGGCGTCAGCGCCTCCTCGGCCCGCCCGCCGACCGCCTCGGCGGAGGCGAAGACCAGCGCCGGCCGCAGCGCCTTGCCGGCCGGGGCGGCGTCGGGTCTGCCGGCGCTGTCGGTCCAGCCGAAGTGGTAGGAGGCCACCCGCGCCACCGGCGGCGGCAGCCGGCGCACCCACGCCCGCAGCTCCGGGTCGAGCAGCGCTCGCGCCTCGTGCAGCGCCCGGCGCGCGGTGGTGCGGTCGTCCTGGGTGTCGGGAACGGTCGTCACGGCGGGCTCCTCGCAGGCGGATGGTCAGGAAAACGGAACGTGTCCCAGCTTGGCCGCCCGTCGCCGCGATCAAAACGGTGCGTGCGCCCGCGCCGCCCCGCCCGGCCGCGTCGCGCGCCCCGGCGTGAACCCGCCGCACCCGAGCTGACCTGGCGTTCCCTCCCCTCGCTCGCCCCGGTTCCGGAACCGGAGTCCTCCGGGCCACGGCCGGCCGGTCTACCCGTGTGGGTTAACGGACCCCGGGCGCCGGCCGTTCCACCCGGCGCGGCCAAGTCCGCGCCGCCGCCGGCCACTTCGGCCCCCGCCACCGCGCCCCAGGACCCGTTCCACCCGGCGGGGACCGTTTCCCACCACCCTGACCCGCACGTTTGACGAAACATGCAGGGGCTCGCATACTTATTCCACGTTGCCCAAGTGAAGCCCCAGCGCGGTACCAGCACTGCTTGCCCTAAGGAGACACCGTGACCCAGCGCGTCGTACTCGCCTACTCCGGTGGCCTGGACACCTCGGTCTGCATCGGCTGGATCGCCGAGGCCACCGGGGCCGAGGTCGTCGCCGTCGCCGTGGACGTCGGCCAGGGCGGCGAGAGCCTGGACGTCATCCGCAAGCGGGCGCTGGCCTGCGGCGCGGTCGAGGCCGAGGTCGTCGACGCCAAGGACGAGTTCGCCGAGGAGTACTGCCTCCCGGCGATCAGGGCCAACGCCCTCTACATGGACCGCTACCCGCTGGTCTCCGCGCTCTCCCGGCCCGTGATCGTCAAGCACCTGGTCGCCGCCGCCCGCAAGCACGGCGCCGACACCGTCGCCCACGGCTGCACCGGCAAGGGCAACGACCAGGTCAGGTTCGAGGCCGGCATCGCCTCCCTGGCCCCCGACCTCACCTGCATCGCCCCCGTGCGGGACTACGCGATGACCCGGGACAAGGCCATCGCCTTCGCCGAGGAGAAGGGCCTGCCGATCGCCACCTCCAAGAAGTCCCCGTACTCCATCGACGCCAACGTCTTCGGGCGGGCCGTGGAGACCGGCTTCCTGGAGGACATCTGGAACGCGCCGATCGAGGACATCTACGAGTACACGCGGAACCCGGCCACCCCCAGGGACGCCGACGAGGTCGTGATCACCTTCCGCGAGGGCGCCCCCGTCGCCATCGACGGCCGCCCCGTCACCATGCTCCAGGCGATCAAGGAGCTGAACGAGCGGGCCGGCGGCCAGGGCGTCGGCCGGATCGACATGGTCGAGGACCGGCTGGTCGGCATCAAGTCCCGCGAGGTCTACGAGTCCCCGGGCGGCATCGCGCTGATCACCGCGCACCAGGAGCTGGAGAACGTCACCGTCGAGCGGGAGCTGGCGCGCTACAAGCGGCAGGTCGAGCAGCGGTGGAGCGAGCTGGTCTACGACGGCCAGTGGTTCTCCCCGCTGAAGAAGGCCCTGGACGGCTTCATCAACGAGGCCAACCAGCACGTCAGCGGCGACATCCGGATGACCCTGCACGGCGGCCGGGCCGTCGTCACCGGGCGGCGCTCCGACCAGTCGCTCTACGACTTCAACCTCGCCACCTACGACACCGGCGACAGCTTCGACCAGTCGCTGGCCAAGGGCTTCATCGACATCTTCTCCCTGTCCAGCAAGATCGCGGCCAAGCGGGACGTCGCCCCGTGAGCCAGCCGAGCGAAACCGCGGAAGGCAACGAGCACGGCGCCGACATCAAGCTCTGGGGCGGCCGGTTCGCCCACGGACCGGCCGAGGCGCTGGAGCGGCTGAGCGCCTCCGTCCACTTCGACTGGCGCCTCGCGCCCTACGACATCGCCGGCTCCCGGGCGCACGCCCGGGTGCTCGCGCGGGCCGGCCTGCTCGACGAGCAGGAGCTGGCCGCGATGCTCGAAGGGCTGGACCGGCTGGCCGCCGACGTGGCGGACGGCTCGTTCACCGGCACCGTCGCCGACGAGGACGTGCACACCGCCCTGGAACGCGGCCTGTTGGAGCGGCTCGGCCCGGAGCTGGGCGGCAAGCTGCGCGCCGGCCGCTCGCGGAACGACCAGGTCGCGACGCTCTTCCGGATGTATCTGCGGGACCACGCGCGGATTCTCGGCGGCCTGCTGGCCGACCTCCAGGAGACCCTGATCGCGCTGGCCGACGCGCACCCGGGCGTGGCCATGCCGGGCCGCACCCACTTCCAGCACGCCCAGCCGGTGCTCTTCGCCCACCACGTCCTGGCCCATGTCCAGGCGCTG
This sequence comes from Streptomyces triticirhizae, assembly GCF_003696235.1. Lineage (GTDB taxonomy): Bacteria > Actinomycetota > Actinomycetes > Streptomycetales > Streptomycetaceae > Streptomyces > Streptomyces triticirhizae. The sequence continues at coordinate 4,259 of NZ_RFFJ01000171.1, read as the reverse complement.
TCCAGGGACGCGGAACGGCTGCGGCAGTGGGACGCCCGCGCGGCGGTCTCGCCCTACGGCTCCGGCGCGCTGGCCGGCTCCTCGCTGGGCCTGGACCCGGAGGCGGTCGCCGCCGAGCTGGGCTTCGAGGGCGGCTCCTCGGCCAACTCGATCGACGGCACATCCGCCAGGGACTTCGCCGCCGAGTTCGCCTTCGTCACGGCGATGATCGGCGTCGACCTCTCCCGGATCGCGGAGGAGGTGATCGTCTGGAACACCAAGGAGTTCTCCTTCGTGACCCTGCACGACGCCTTCTCCACCGGCAGCTCGATCATGCCGCAGAAGAAGAACCCGGACATCGCCGAGCTGGCCAGGGGCAAGTCCGGCCGCCTCATCGGCAACCTGACCGGCCTGCTGGCCACGCTCAAGGCGCTGCCGCTGGCGTACAACCGGGACCTCCAGGAGGACAAGGAGCCGGTCTTCGACTCCTGCGACCAACTGGAGGTGCTGCTCCCGGCGTTCACCGGGATGCTGGCCACCCTCACGGTCAACGGGGAGCGGATGGCGGCCCTGGCCCCGGCCGGCTTCTCGCTGGCCACCGACATCGCCGAGTGGCTGGTCAAGCGCGGGGTCCCGTTCCGCGACGCCCACGAGGTGGCCGGCGAGTGCGTCAAGGTCTGCGAGGCCGAGGGCATCGAGCTGGACCAGCTGACCGACGAGCAGTTCGCCAAGATCTCGCCCCGGCTCACACCCGAGGTCCGCGAGGTGCTGACCGTCGAGGGCGCGCTGGCCGCCCGCTCCGCCAGGGGCGGCACGGCGCCCGTCGCGGTCGCCGCTCAACTCGCCGAAGCCAAGGGCGACCTGGACCGGCAGCGCGCCTGGGTCGCCGCCCGCCCCGGCCTGGCCTGAGCCCCGCCGAACGCCGGCTGCCACCCGCCGGACGCCCGATCGCACACGGGCGTCCGGCGGGCGGCCGCCCGTTCACTCGCCCGGGTAGCGCAGCCCGATCTCCTGACGCGCCGCGTCCAACGTCCGCATCACCGCGAGGGTCCCGTCCAGCGGCACCAGCGGGGACTCCGTCTCCCCGGCACGCAGCGCCCGCCCCACCTCGGCCGCCTGGTACACGAACGACCCCGAGGGCCCCGGCGCGGAGAACTCCTCCGGTTCCGCGCCGACCCGGTGCAGCACAAAGCGCTCCGGGTGGAAGAAGCCGCGCGGGAACTCGATCCGCCCCAACGAACCCGTGACCACCGCCGTCCGCGCCGTGTCCGCCACCAGCGAGCAGGTCAACGCGGCCACCGCGCCCGAGGCGTAGCCCAGCAGCAGCCCGGTGTTCTCGTCCACCCCGCCCGACATCCGCGCCCAGGCCCGCACCCGCTCCGGCTCACCCAGCACCAGCTGCGCGAACGACACCGGGTAGACGCCCAGGTCCAGCAGCGCCCCGCCGCCCAGCCTCGGGTCGCGCAGCCGGTGCGAGGGGTCCATCGGCGCCTCGATGCCGAAGTCCGCGTGCACCGCGAGCACCTCGCCGATCGCCCCGTCGGCGATCAGCTCCACCATCCGCCGCACCACGGGATTGCAGTACGTCCACATGCCCTCCATCAGGAAGACGCCGCGCTCCCTGGCCAGCCCGACCAGCTCCGCCGCCTGCGCCGCGTTCAGCGTGAACGGCTTCTCGCACAGCACCGGGGTGTCGGCCTGGAGGCACAGCCGCACCGGCTCGGCGTGCGCGCTGTGCGGGGTCGCCACATAGACCACGTCCACCTCGGGGTCGGCGGCCAGCGCCGCCCAACCGCCGTGCGCCCGGCCGATGTCGTACCGCTCGGCGAACGCCTCGGCCGACTCCACCGAACGGGAGCCGACGGCCACCACCTCGGCGTCCGGCAGCTCCGCCAGGTCCGCGACGAACTTCGCCGCGATGCCGCCCGTCGCCAACACGCCCCACCGCACCGGTCCTCCGGCCAGCCCGCCGCCCTCGTCAGCCATGCCTGCTCCCTGCTCGCCCTCGTCGCGCCGCGTGTGCGGGCCGCCGTCCGGCGGCCACCAGCGGATCATCGTAGTTCCCCGGCCCGGCGCCGCCGGGACCCGCGTCCCCACACCGACCGGTACGGTGAGCATCCCGGCGGGCGGGGGAGCGACCGGGACGTTCAGGCAGGCGAGAGGCGCGAGAGGGCACCGCGATGGCGTTCACCCGATTCCACCCCGAGGCCACCCCGACCGCCCGGATCGGGCTCGGGCTGGCGGCCGTGGGCCGCCCCGGCTACCTCAACCTCGGCCGGGCCGAGGACCTGCCCGCCGACCGCACCCCCGAGGCGCTGCGCGAACGCACCCACCAACTCCTCGACGCCGCCTTCACCCAGGGCGTGCGCTACCTCGACGCGGCCCGCTCCTACGGCCGGGCCGAGGAGTTCCTCGCCGACTGGCTCAACAGCCGCACCGAGGCCGCCAAGGAGGTCGTCGTCGGCAGCAAGTGGGGCTACAGCTACACGGCGGACTGGCGCGTCGAGGCCGACGTGCACGAGGTCAAGGACCACTCGGCGGCCACCCTCGACCGGCAGTACGCGGAGAGCACCGCGCTGCTCGGCGAGCGCCTCGACCTCTACCAGATCCACTCGGTCACCCCGGACAGCCCGGCGTTGACCGACCCCGCCGTGCACGCCCGCCTCGCCCGGCTCGTCGAGGACGGGGTGACCGTCGGCCTGTCGACCAGCGGCCCGGGACAGGCCGACGCGATCCGCGCCGCCCTGGAGGTGACCGTCGCCGGGCAGCCGCTCTTCACCACCGTCCAGGCCACGTTCAACGTGCTGGAGCCCTCGGCCGCGCCCGCGCTCGCCGAGGCACACGAGGCCGGGCGGACCGTCATCGTCAAGGAGGCGCTGGCCAACGGGCGGCTGGCCGGCCGGGCCGCGCCGCCCGAGCTGCTGCGGCTGGCGGCCGAGGCGGACACCAGCCCCGCCGCGTTCGCCCTGGCGGCGGTCCTGGCCGAGCCCTGGGTGGGCGTGGTGCTCTCCGGCGCGGCGACCGTCGCCCAGCTGACCGACAACCTGACGGCGGCGACGGTGACCACCGACCCGGCGCGGCTGACCTCGCTGGCCCGGCTGGTGGAACGCCCCGAGACCTACTGGCGCACCCGTGCCGCGCTGCCCTGGCGTTGAGCGGTCGACGAACGGGCCGCTCGCGTGGACGTCAGGCGGCGCGCGCCTTGGTGGCGTACATGTCCACGTACTCCTGGCCCGAGAGCCGCATCACCTCGGTCATCACCTCGTCGGTGACGGCCCGCAGCACATAGCGGTCCCGGTCCATCCCGTCGTACCGGGAGAAGTCCAGCGGCTGGCCGAAGCGCACCGTGATCCGCCGCCCGCCGCCCAGCCTCGGCAGCCCACGGCCGCCCGGCTGCACCCGGTCGGTGCCGATCATCGCGAACGGCACCACCGGCGCGCCCGTCATCAGGGTCAGCCGGGCGATCCCGGTCCTGCCCCGGTAGAGCCGCCCGTCGGGCGACCTGGTGCCCTCCGGGTAGATGCCGAAGACGTCCCCCCGCTCCAGCACCCGGCGGCCCGTCATCAGCGCGGCCACCCCGCCGCGCCCGCCGTCCCGGTCCACCGGGATCATCCCGACGGCCGTGAAGAACCAGGCCATCAGCCGGCCCTTGAGGGAACGGCCCTTGACGTACTCGTCCTTGCCGATGAAGAACACCTGGCGGTCGCAGACCAGCGGGAGGATCACCGAGTCGATGAAGGTCAGATGGTTGCCCGCCAGGATCACGGGACCCGTGGCCGGAATGCGCTCCAGACCCTCCACCCGGGGGCGCAGCAGCAGCTTCAGCAGAGGTCCGAGCAGCACCTTCAGCAGCACGAAACGGGACAACTTCCCCTCCGGTCGGTCATGGTCGCGCGCTCGGTCAGGCGCGCCTATGCGTCGCGCCCCCGGGGGCGCGACGCATAGGGACGATACTCGCGCGAACGGCGCCGTCCCGCACCAGGTTCACTCCATGGTGCGGAGAACGTCACACCCGCGACACGGGAACGCGGCCGGTCGCGGGCGTGGCGGGCGGTCGTCCGGGCTCGGCCGGGCCCACGCCTCGCCCGAAGTTCGCCCGGGGTTCGCCCGCGCGTCCTCGTGCCGCGCCCGCCGCCTTCCTACCATCGACCGGCACCCATGATCACCGGCGAGGGAGAGAACATGGCAGCTCGACAGGCGGCATCGACCCAGCAGCCCCGGCCGGGCCGGCGCGCCGTGCTCGGCGCGGCGATGGCCGGCGCCGGCGCCGCCGGCCTGCT
>NZ_RFFJ01000170.1 GCF_003696235.1 Streptomyces triticirhizae | reverse complement strand
GGGCCGCGCGCCCTGGGCGGCGCCCGCCCGGCGGCTCAGGCGCGGCAGAGCAGCTCCCCGTGCGGAACGCGGAACCAGCCGTCCGGGTCCGCGCCCCAGGCGCGCCACGCGGCGGCCGTCGCGGCCAGCTCGGCCTCGGTGGCCAGCCGCGCGGCCAGCGCCCGTTCCGCGAAGGTCGAGGCCACGGTGCGTTCCGCCCACAGCTCGCTCCACCACGCCCGTTCGTCCTCGGTGGCGAAGCACCAGGTCGCGGCGGACGGGGCGATCTCGGTGAAGCCGGCCGCCCGCGCCCAGGACAGCAGCCGCCGCCCGGCGTCCGGCTCGCCGCCGCTGGCGGTGGCCACCCGGCGGTAGCGCTCCCGCCACGTGTCGAGCCCCGGCGTCTCGGGGAACCAGCTCATCGCGCCGTAGTCGGAGTCCCGGACCGCGACCACCCCGCCGGGCCGGCAGACCCGGCGCATCTCGCGCAGCGCGCGCACCGGGTCGGCCAGGTGCTGGAGCACCTGGTGCGCGTGGACCACGTCGAAGGAGTCGTCCGCGAAGTCCAGCGCGTGGGCGTCGCCCGTCCCGAACCGGATCTCGGTCAGCCCGCGCGCCGCCGCCTCGGCCCTGGCCTCGGCCAGGACGCCCTCGGCCTGGTCGATGGCCGTCACCGGCCCGGGCGCGACCCGTTCCGCCAGGTCGGCGGTGATCGTCCCCGGGCCGCAGCCGATGTCCAACAGGGCCAGGCCGGGGCGGAGTCGGGGCAGCAGATAGGCCGCCGAGTTCTCGGCGGTGCGCCAGCGGTGTGACCGCAGCACCGAGTCGTGGTGACCGTGCGGATAGCCGGCGTCCGGCGTGGTTCGCGACATGGCACCACCCTGCCGCCTGTCTCGTATGTCGAGCAAGAACGTTTCGCATGGTGGACGGTGTCGCTGGATCGGCCCAACGCCCCCGCCGCCCGAACGGTCCCGCCGCCGGCCCGGTGGTGCCCTGGAACGGGGCAGCCGGGGAGACCGGGAGAACCGGGGCCCCGGAGCCGGGGGAGCCCTGGGACGCCGGAGCATTCGGAGGCCAGATGACCGACCGGACCGAGGAACCCACCCACCACCAGCCGCCCGCCGCTTCGCCCGAGCCCCCGGTGGCGCCGCGCCCGCTCTACCAGCGGCGGTCCTGGCCCGGCGGCTTCGCCGACCGGCTCACCGACCCGCTGCCCGGGCTCGGCGCGATGCTGCGCGCCGCGCGCCAGGGGGCGCTGCGCCCCGGCGCCTCGGCGCGCTACGCGGCGGCCGGACTCCCGTTCGCGCCGGAGCCGGTGCCCGAGGTCGACCCGGGAACGGTGGCGGTCAGCTGGGTGGGCCACGCCAGCTGGGTGATCAGGATCGGCGGGCTGACGGTCCTCACCGATCCGGTCTGGTCACGGAAGATCCTGGGCACCCCGCCCCGGCTGACCCCGGTCGGCGTGCCCTGGTCCCAACTCCCGCCCGTCGACGCCGTGGTGATCTCCCACAACCACTACGACCACCTGGACGCCCCCACCGTCAAGCGGCTGCCCCGGCTCACCCCGGTCTTCGTGCCGGCCGCGCTCGGCGAGTGGTTCCGCCGCCGGGGCTTCAACCAGATCACCGAACTCGACTGGTGGGAGACCGCCGAACTCCCCGCGCCCGGCGGCCCGTTGCGCTTCGACCTGGTCCCCGCCCACCACTGGTCGCGGCGCGGGCTGCTGGACACCTGCCGCACCCTGTGGGGCGGCTGGATGCTCACCGACGGCGCCGGTCAGCGCGTCTACTTCGCCGGGGACTCCGGATACGGCCACTGGTTCGCCGAGATAGGCGCCCGCTTTCCCGGCATCGACCTGGCGCTGCTGCCGATCGGCGCCTACGCCCCGCCCTGGCTGCTGCGTTCCGTGCACACCGACCCGGAGGAGGCGGTGCGCGCCTGCGACGACCTGGGTGCCGAGCGGATGGCGCCGATGCACTGGGGAACGTTCTCGCTCTCGGCCGAGCCGCCGCTGGAGCCGCTCGTGCGGGTGCGCGCCGCCTGGCGCGCGGCGGGTCGCGTGCCCGAGGACCTCTGGGACCTCCCGGTGGGCGGCGCACGGGTGTTGGACTGAACGCGCGCCGGCGTGCACGCGCCCCCGCACGCCGGCGTGCACGCCCGTGTCAGCGCCCGGGCCCGCGCTAACCCGACCTCCGCAGCCGAGGCGCCGCCGCGATCAGCAGGGTCAGCGCCACCGCCGCCACCACGCCCTGCCACGGGTGCGGGAAGAGCGCCCCGCCCACCACCCCCAGCAGGCCGTAGATCCCGGCCCACGCCACCGTCGCCGGCAGGTTGCCCCGCAGATAGGTCCGCGCCGGCATCCCCGACAGCAGACAGGCGAGCATCACCGGCAGCCGCCCGGCCGGCACCAGCCGCGAGACCAGCAGCACCGTCGTTCCCCCGCGCTCCAGTCGCCGCTGCGCCGCCGCCAGCGTCGCCGGCGCGACCTGCCCCCTGATCCGCTCCAGCCAGCGGGTGCCCCGCGAGCCCAGCCCGTAGAGCGCCGCGTCGCCGAGGAACGCGGCGCAGGCCGCCACCGCCCACACCAGCAGCGAGGTCGCCACCGGGTCGCTGTGGTGCACGGCCACCACGGCCGCCGAGCTGACCAGCGCGCCCGTGGGCACCACCGGCACCAGCGAACCCAGCAGCACCAGCGTGAACAGCGAGGGATAGCCGATCGCCTGCTGGGTGGTCTCGGTGTCCACCGTGTTGACGGTGGTGACGGTGGTGACCGCCGTGTGCACCGTCTCCTCGGCCACCAGCGCCAGGCCGGCCAGCGTCGCGGGCGCCGCGCTCATCCGCGCGCCGCCAGCCGCACGCTCTCACCGTGCCGCAGCCGGTGCACCGCCACCTCGGGCGCCAGCCGCGCCGCGTGCCGGACGAACTCGTCGCCCGGCGCGTGGAACTCGTGCGGGCGCACCGCCGACATCCCCCACGGCCAGTACGTGCCGTAGTGCACCGGGACGGCGCAGCGCGGCCGCAGCCTGGTCAACGCCTCGGCGGCGCGCTCCGCGTTGAGATGCCCGTGCCCGAGCCCCGGGCCCCAGCCGCCGACCGGCAGCAGCGCCGTGTCCACCGGGCCGACCTCGTCGGCCATCCCGCCGAACAGGTCGGTGTCGCCGGCGAAGTACGTCCGGCCCTCGCCCTCCACCACGAAGCCCAGCGGATCGACCCGGGTCCTGGCGAACGGCAGCCACCGCCCGTCGTGCGCGGCCGGCACCGCGCGCACCGTGACCCCGCCCACCGACAGCCGGTCGCCCGGCGTCAGTTCGTGGATCTCCAGCCGGCCGGCCACCGGCCGCAGCAGCGGCACCGCGCCCAGCGCGCCCCTCGGCAGCAGCAGCGGCGTGCCCGCCGGCAGCCGCGCCAGCGAGCGCGGGTGCAGATGGTCGCTGTGCAGATGGGAGACGAGCACCGCGTCGGCGGCCGTGACCCGCGCCGGCGGCAGCTGGCCACGGCGGCGGCGCAGATGGGCACAGCGGCGGGTGAGCACCGGGTCGGTCAGCAGCGTGGTGCCGGAGTCCCGCACGGTCGCCGTGGCATGGCCCCACCAGGTGATCTCCACGGGCATCGGGAACTCCTTCGCGCACGGCCACGGCCGACCCAGGTCAAGGATGCCAGCCGCGCCGACGGCGACCGCCCCCGATCCGCGAGGATGGTACGGAACGGCCCGGCCGGCGCCCAGCGGAACGGCCCGGCCGGCGGCGCCCCGGGACGAGCTGGGATGATCTGGGACGGTCCGGGGCGAGCCGGCACGTGCCGGGCCGCGAAGGGGCGGGCCCGGGCGCGCGTCGGAGACGGAGCGAGAGAACGAGGGGAACGGTGGTGCGGCGGTGGGACGGTGGCGGAGCGCGGGTGCCGCGATCCTGCGGGTGCTCGCGGTGTGGGCGGTGGGCACCGTCACGCTGATCGTGCTCGCGCTGGTGCTTCCCGACTTCCGCCTCCAGTCGGCCGACGGCGACAGCCTGACCAGGGTCGGGCTGACCGCCGCGCTGGGCGCCGGCTTCTTCGGCCTGTTGAACGCGCTGGTGTGGCCGTGGCTGGTGCGCGCGCTGCTGCTGGTGCCGGCGCTGGCGCTGGGCTCGTTGGTCTTCCTGCTCAACGGCTCGCTGCTGCTGCTGGCGCTGAGCGCGGTGCCGGGGCGCGGGCAGGCCGGCGCGGGTACGGCGGTCGTGGTCGCGGCCGTCACCTCGGTCACCTCGTCGGCGACCGGCGCGTTCCTCGCGGTGCGCGACCGGGGCGCGGCCCGGCGCCGGCTGCGACGGATGGCGGGGCTGCGGTTCGGGCGGTCAGCGCCGGGGCCGGTCAGCCGCTCGGCCGGCCTTGTCTTTCTCCAACTCGACGGCATCGGCTACCACGTGCTGCGGGAGGCGACGGCCGGCGAGCGGCCGGCGATGCCGACCGTGGCGGCGCTGACCGCGCGCGGCCACCGGCTCACGCCCTGGCGCACCGACTGGTCCAGCCAGACGGGCGCCTCCCAACTGGGCATCCTGCACGGCAGCAACGAGGACGTGCCCGCGTTCCGCTGGTACGAGAAGGACACCGGCGAGGTGCTGGTGAGCAACCGGCCCTCCAGCGCGGCCACCCTCCAGCGCCGCGCCCAGGCGCGGGTCGGCTCCGCCGGGCTGCTGGCCGAGGACGGCGCCAGCAGGGGCAACCTGTTCACCGGGGGCGCGGGCCAGGCCGCGCTGGTGCTCTCGGTGGCCGCGCGCCGGAGCGCGGGACAGCGCTCGCGCGCCGGTTACTTCGCCTACTTCTCCGACCCGGCGCACGCGGCGCGCACCGCCGGCTCGTTCCTCGCCGAACTGGTGCGCGAGATCGGCCAGTCCACCCGCGCGCGCCTCGCTGGCGTGCGCCCGCGCGTACGCCGGGGTGGGCTCTATCCGCTGATCCGGGCGTTCGCCACCGTGGTGCAGCGCGACGTGGTGACGGCGGCCGTGGTCGGCGACATCCTCAACGGGCGCGGCGCCGTCTACGCCGACCTGGTCGCCTACGACGAGGTGGCCCACCACTCGGGCCCGCGCGGGCGCGACACCCGGCAGGTGCTGGCCCGCCTCGACCGCTGCGTGGCGCTGGTCCTCCAGGCCATCGACCACGCCCCGCGCCCCTACCACCTGGTGCTCCTCTCCGACCACGGGCAGAGCGAAGGCCCCACGTTCGCCGGCGCGTTCGGGCTCACGCTGGAGGAGCTGGTGCGGATCGGCTGCGGCCGGCCGGTGGCGGCCGCGCCGCGCCGCGAGGAGAGCGGGGCCGAGGCCAGGGGCGTGGCCAGGGCCGCGCTGCACCGGCCCGAGCAGCCGGCCGAGCCCGCGCCCGAGTGGCGCGCCGAGCCCGACGCGGCGAGCGCCCCCGTGGTCCTGGCCTCGGGCAACCTGGGTCTGGTCTCCTTCCCGGACATCCCGGGGCGGGCCGGCAGGGAGGCCGTCGAACGCCGCTACCCGGCGCTGCTGCGCACCCTGGCCGAGCACCCCGGGATCGGCTTCGTGCTGGTACGCGACGAGCGGCACGGCCCCGTGGTGCTGGGCGCCGGCGGCGCCGAACACCACCTGGAGAGCGGAAAGGTGCTGGTCGCCGACCCGCTCGCGCCCTTCGGGCCGGGCGCCGCCGACGCGGTGCGGCGCACCGACGCGTTCGCCAACTGCCCCGACCTCATGGTCAACTCCGCCTTCGACCCGGCGACCGGCCGGGTGCACGCCTTCGAGGAGCAGCTGGGCTGCCACGGCGGGCTCGGCGGCGAGCAGAGCCAGGCGTTCCTGCTCTCCCCCTCGCGGCTCTCCCCGCCCACGGCCGAGGGCGAGCTGGTGGGCGCGGAGGCGGTGCACCGGGTGCTGCGCCGCTGGCTGGCCGAGGCCAGGGCGCACCGCCCGGAGAACGCGCCCCCGACCGCGCCCTCACACCGCGCGGAGCGCGGCGGCCGCCCCTAGTCTGGTGCCCAGCAGTGCCAGCAGTGCCAGCAGTGCCAGCGGCACCCCACCGGCGAAGGAGACGCGCATGGCCCCGCAGCCGTTGAACGAGACGCAGATCGGCGAGGTCCTCAGCGGGCTGCCCGGGTGGGCGTTCGGCGACGACCGGCTGGTGCGCGAGTACACCCTGGACAGCCATCTGGCGGCGGTCGCGATGCTGGTCCACATCGCCACCATCCAGGAGCAGATGGACCACCACGCCAACCTCACCGTGACCTACAACCAGCTGGGCGTCGCGGTCAACACCCACAGCGTGGGCGGCAGGGTCACCGAGCTGGACACCCAACTGGCCACCCGCGTCGAGGAGATCGCCGCCGGCCACGGGGCCCGCTGAGACGCCTTGCCGAGCGGCGGAGGAAACGCGGTGGCCGGCGCGCGGGCCGGCCACCCATACTGGGCGCCGTGGTCGATCACCAGTTCGCCGACGCCCAACTCGCAGCGCTCTACGACCGGTTCCACCCCTGGGACGCCCGGGGCGACTTCGCCTTCTACCTGCCCCGGCTGCTCGCCGCCCGTTCCGTGCTGGACGTCGGCTGCGGCACCGGGACGCTGCTGCACCGGGCCAGGGAGGCCGGCCACGACGGGCGGCTCGTCGGACTCGACCCGGCCGCCGGCATGTTGGCGCTGGCCCGCCGGCGCGAGGACGTGGAGTGGGTCCGGGGCGACCTCGACTGCCTCGACGGGCGGCGGGAGTTCGACCTGGTGGTGATGACCGGGCACGCCTTCCAGGTGCTCCTCACCGACGACGAGATGCGCGGCGCGCTCGCCGCCGTCCGTGAACTCCTCACCGACGAGGGGTACTTCGCCTTCGAGACCCGCAACCCGGCGGCCCGCGCCTGGGAGTTGTGGACCCCCGAGCACGCGGTGCGCACCCTCGACGAGCGCGGCTCCGAGGTCACCATGGCCCACCGGGTCGACCTGCCGGTGGTGGGGGAGACGGTCAGCTTCACCACCACCTACACCAGCCCCGACTGGCCGCGCCCCCAGACCAGCCGCAGCACGCTCCGCTTCCTGGACGCGCCCACGCTCGACCGCCTGCTCGCCGAGGCCGGCCTGGCCGTCACCGAGCGCTACGGGGACTTCCACGGCGGCCCGTTCACCCCCGAGGGGCCCGAACCGAGCCCCGAGATCGTCACCCTCGCCCGCCGCGCCGCCCCCCGCTGAGGAACGGCGAACGCCCGGGGCGGGCCCGCCGGAACGGGGCGCCTCGGGCGTTCGGGGGCCGGTTCAGCGCCAGTTGGCCTCGTCCGGGTCGGAGCCGACCCGGTTCGGGGTGTCCAGGGCGGCGATGGCGGCGAGGTCCTCGTCGTCCAGCTCGAAGCCGAAGACGTCGAAGTTCTCCGTGATCCGGGACGGGGTCACGGACTTGGGGATCACCACGTTGTCCAGCTGGAGGTGCCAGCGGAGCACCACCTGGGCCGGGGTGCGGCCGTGCTTCTCGCCGATCCGGGCGAGCGCCGGGTCGTCCAGCAGCCCCTTGCCCGAACCCAGCGGCGACCAGGCCTCGGTGACGATGCCCAGCTCGCGGTGGAAGGCGCGGGACTCCTCCTGCTGGAAGTTGGGGTGCAGCTCGATCTGGTTGAGCGCCGGCACGATCTGGGTCTCGTCCAGCAGCCGCCGCAGGTGCTTCGGCTTGAAGTTGGAGACGCCGATCGCGCGGGCCTTCCCGTCGGCCAGGATCTTCTCCAGCGCCTTCCAGCTCTCCACGTAGAGGTCGTGGGCCGGGGCGGGCCAGTGGATCAGATAGAGGTCGACATAGTCCAGGCCCAGCTTGGCGAGTGAGCGATCGAACGCGGCCAGCGCCGTGTCGTAGCCCTGGTCGCTGTTCCACAGCTTGGTGGTGACGAACAGCTCCTCGCGCGGCAGCCCGGAGGTGGCCAGGGCGCGGCCGGTGCCCTCCTCGTTGCCGTAGATGGCGGCGGTGTCGATGCTGCGGTAGCCGGCGGCCAGGGCCCGCCCCACGGCGACCTCGGCCTCGTCGTCGGGCACCTGCCAGACGCCGAAGCCGAGCTGGGGCATCTGGACGCCGTTATTGAGAGTGACTTGGGGGACGCTACTCACGTGCGATTTCGTCCTTCTCTGATCGTGAACGATCGTATTGGTGGCCCTCTTACATAATCACGGATCTGACCTGCGGAACCAGGACGGGGGCGCCCTTGTTCCCCGGGGGGCCGGGGCCGTGGTGGGCCCGTGCCGTTCGGTGAACGGTCAGCCGGCCTCGGCCGCGCGGTCGCCCGGGTCCGACGCCGCGTCCCGGCCCAGGTTCAGGCGCTCGGCGCCGCTGTAGACGTTCATCGAGGAGCCGCGCAGGAAGCCCACCAGGGTCAGGCCCGCCTCCGTCGCCAGGTCGACGGCCAGCGCCGAGGGCGCCGAGACGGCGGCCAGCGTGGGGATGCCCGCCAACACCGCCTTCTGCACCAGCTCGAACGAGGCCCGCCCGGAGACCAGCAGCACCGTGTCGCGCAGCGGCAGCGCCCCGGATGTCAGGGCGTGGCCGACGATCTTGTCCACCGCGTTGTGGCGGCCCACGTCCTCGCGGACGTCCAGCAGCGCGCCGTCCGTCGAGCAGAGCGCCGCCGCGTGCAGCCCGCCGGTGCGGGCGAACACCCGCTGCGCCGCGCGCAGCCGCTCCGGCAGCTCGGCCAGCACCGCCGCGTCGATCCGGGGCCCGGTCGGCAACGGCAGCTCCCAGCGGGCGGTGGTGCGCACCGTGTCCAGGGAGACCCGACCACACAGCCCACAGGACGAGTTGGTGAACACCCGCCGGTCCAGCGAGACATCGGGCCCCGGCACGCCCTCGGCCAGCCGCACGTCCACCACGTTGTAGGTGTTGGCGTCGTCCGGCCCCGTCGAGCCGGCGCAGTAGGCGATCCGCGCCAGCTCGTCCGGCTCGGCCAGCACGCCCTCGCTCACCAGGAAGCCGCTGGCCAGCGCGAAGTCGTCGCCCGGGGTGCGCATCGTCACGGCCAGCCGGCGGCCGTTGACTCTGATCTCCAGCGGCTCCTCGCCGACCAGGGTGTCGGAGCGCGTGGAGATGGCGCCGTCCCTGACGCGGATGACCCGGCGGCGTTCGGTGACCCGTCCCATGCCCGCCATGATGGCACCGCGCTGCCCGAACGCGGCGGAGGGGCGATCGGGGTCAGCCGCCGATCGCCCCTCCGGCCCGCGCGCTCAGCCCCTGGCGCGCAGGCTCTCGGGCGGTCCCAGGTAGCTCGGCCGCAGCCCGCCGGTGTCCACCACCAGCTTCTGGAGCACCACCGTCGGGTCGACCATCCAGAACTTCAGCAGGTGCCGCCCGGCCTCGGCCACGGTGTGCTCGGTGCTGATCACCGTGGCATTGTCGGAGGTGTTGCGGGCCCACTGCGGGTTCATGTTCTGGTCGTCCGAGCCGGTGACGGCGGTGATGTTCACCGACTGCGGGGCCTCGTCGTCCAGCGAGACGGCACAGGTCAGCCCGTCGGTCGGCAGCACGTTGTTGCGCGGCGACAGATAGGCGTACACCCGCACCGGTCCCGTGGTGAAGAGCGTCAGCTCGTACTCCAGCCGGGGGCCGCGCCCGCCGGGCGTCTGGCGGGGCGCGGTCACCGGGAACGGGGCCACCCCGGCGCCGGTGCGGCCGAGGTCGGGCAGCGTCCGCCAGGAGACGCCGGCCGTGTTGACCGCCCGCCGGTAGTGCGCGGCCTCGATCGACACATAGCCGTTGGCCTCGACGAAGCCGGCCAGCCGGCGGAGCGGGATGCCCGGGTTGTCCACCTCGGCGAGCACCTCCACCTCGCGGCCCGCGCCGGAGACGACCACCGGCACCGTGTGCCGGCCCTCGGGCGCCCGGTCGAAGTCCACGCTCAGCTCGACCCGCACCTGGTCATGGACCGTTCCTGACGGCTCGGTGACGGTCAGCCAGGACTCGGCCGGCGCCACGGTGTACTCGAACGGTTCGGTGCCCCGGTTGAACACCTCGATGTACTGGCGGGGTTGGCTCTGGTAGGGGCTGAACGTCGGCAGCACCGCCGGCTGTTCGGCCTCGGGCCACCACAGCTCGGAGCCGTCGATCGCCACGCCCAGCTCGGCGCCGGAGGCGGGCTCGATCCGGCGGACCGGCGGGAACACCTCGTCGGGCAGTGCCACATGGTCGGGCGTCTGCGGCTGCTGCCAGGGCGCGTCGGGTCCGTAGCGCTCCACGTCGCCGTAGCCGATCTTCGGCTGGGTCTGGAAGCCGGCCCACTTTCCGTCCGCCAGCTCGTTGTTGTAGTAGTCGGACATGGCCTGGTCGTCGGCGAACCTGGCGTCCGTCGCGTCCGCCAGCTCGTTGGTGGCCAGCCGCCCCTGGCGGGCATAGTGCAGGCTGGTGAACTCGGCGGCCCGCAGGGCATAGAGGTTCGCCGTCGCCTCCACCTGGTACTGCACCAGCTGGTAGTAGGCATCCTGGTAGCCCGCCTGGAGCGACTCGCCGATCCGCTGTACCCGGGCGTCCAGTTCCTCCCACTCGGCCGTCACCCGCTCCAGCTCGCGGTAGTCGGTGAGGCTGAACGGCGTCGCCTGGTCGTCGTAGACCACGGCCGTGGGGTCGGTCGCCAGGTCCTTGTCCGGGTCGACCGTGATCCGCCGGTTGAGCAACTCCGGCTTGCGGCGCGCCTGGAGGACCCCGTAGGCGTGCAGCACCTCGGCGATCGCCTCGGCGTGCTCGGGCCCGAAGTTCTGCCGGGCGTAACGGCGTTCCCACTCGCCGAGCGCCTCGATGTCCCAACGCTCCGGGTCCCAGGCGTAGTCGAGGAAGAACTGGAGCGGCATCTCCTCCGCCTTGAGGTCCCCCACGTTGACCACCCACAGCCGGTCGATGCCGTACGCGTACGTCAGGTGCAACTGCTCCCAGGTGGAGGCCAGGTTGATGGTGTCAACCCACTTGTAGTTGCGGCCCACGCCCACGTAGTCGAAGTGGTAGTAGAGGCCGTATCCGCCCTCGCGCGGGGGGAGTTGGGGATCGGGTACCTTGCGGAGGTTGCCCCAGTTGTCGTCGCAGAAGATGACGGTGACGTCGTCCGGCGGGCGCAGCCCCTCGTCCCAGTAGTGCTGGACCTCCTTGTAGAGCGTCTGAACCTGCGGGATGCTCGTCAACGCATCGTCGGTCAGTTCGTCCAGGATCTCCCGCTGGCTGGCGATGATGCTCTCCATCAGCTCGATGCCGTCGCCGTCCGGCAGGCTGACGTCCCCGTTGCCCCGCATCCCGAGGGTGACCACGCCCTCGAAGCCCTCGTCCACCATCCGGCGGATGCCGTCGGCCCAGTACTCCCTGATCGCCTCGCCGTTGCGGCGGAAGCTCCACTCGCCGGTGCCGCCATAGGGGTCGCTGCCCGGGGTGACGATCTCGCCGTTCTCGTCCCGCTCGGCCGGGGTCGCGTGCCGGTTCCACTCCTCGATGCCGCGCATCATCGGGCCCTCGTGCGAGGTGCCCATCACGATCCCGTACTCGGTCGCCGTCGCGTGGTTGGCCGGGTCGTCCTCGGCGAACGCGCGCCCCCAGACCGCCGGCCACAGGTAGTTGGCCTTCAGCCGCAGCATGACCTCGAAGACCCGGGCGTAGAAGGCGCTGTTGAAGCCGTTCGGGAAGCCGGGGGCGTGCCCGGGCCCGAAGAACGCGGGCGCCCAGGTGCCCAGCGCCGGGTTCTCGTCGTTGATGAAAAGGCCCCGGTACCGGACGGCCGGGGTGCCCTGGGTGTGCTTGCCGGGCAGCGCGTAGAGGGTCTCGTGGTGCGGGGTCGGCACGTCGTCCCACCAGTACCAGGGGGAGACCCCGGCCTGCCGGGACACCTCGTAGGCGCCGAAGATGGTCCCGCGCTGGTCGCTCCCCGCGATCACCAGCGCGCGCCGCACGCCGGGCAGCGGGTCGTGGACGACCTGCTGGCGGCTGGTCTCCCACTCTCCGGCGATGCCCTGGACGTCCAGCTTGCCGGCGGCGACAAGGCGGTCGATCAGGGGACTTCGGCCGATGGTGCCGACGATGACGGCCGCGTCGAGCCGCCCGGCGACCTCCCGCAGGATCTCGGGGGCGCGGCCGGTGACCCGTTCGATGTCGGCCCTGAGGTCGCCGACCACCCGCACGACGCCGGGGAAGTCGTCGTCGCTGACGAGCAGGGGGGCGGCACGCCCGTCGGCCACGAGCGGCAGACTGCCGGGCCGCCAGGTCTCGGTGATGAACGTTTCTCGGGAATCGCGTCGTTCGGTCGGGCGGGCGGGGGCGGCGGCGTTGGCCGGGACGGTGGGGACGGCGGTGGCAGCGACGGTGAGCGGAAGAATGCTCAGAAAGGCACGCCGGCTCGTCATGTTCAGCTCCGCGCGGTGATGGGGGAACCGATAATTATCGGAATGGTTCCGGAAGGCTATTGACGCTCCCAGGGTGGGTCAAGGGGCGTGCAACGGCCGGATCTCCGCCGGATGTTGGGGCGCGGGAGGCCGAAAAGTTTTCGGATGTCGTCGGCCTCCCGGCCGGCTCACTCAGCCCGCCGAGGCCGCCCGGTAGGCCCGCCAGCCGCCGTGCTGGGAGATGTCGGGGGCGCCGGCAGCGGCGGCGGCCTCACAGAGGAAGCCGGTGACCTCCCGGCCGTCCGCCAGCCGCACCCGTCCCAGGGCCAGCGGCGCCGGCAGCCCGGCCAACAGCCGCCCCAGCGCGGCGGGCGGCAGCGACCACAGCTCGCCGTCGAGCGCGTGACCCGACTCGTCCGCCGCCACCCGCAACACCCCGGGCCGCGCCGGGGTGCCCGGCAGCGCCACCATCCGGTACTCCGGCGCCGTGCCCACCTCGCCCAGCAACCGGGCGCCGGCGGCGGTGAGTTGGCCGTTGAGCGGCTGCCCCGACAGATGCGCGCCGAAGACCACGAGCGGCAGCCCCGGCGGGCCCAACGTCGGGCGACCGGCGGGCAGTTCCTCGCCGGTGAGCGCGGCGGCCACATCGGCGGCCACCCGGTCGGCGAAGCCACGGGCGATCACCGTCACCCCGAACGGCCCCCCGTCCACCTCTCCCGCCGGCACCGCCACGGCCGAAAGGTCCAGCAGGTTCACGAAGTTGGTGAATGTGCCCAGCCGGCTGTTCACCCCTAGGGAGTCGGCCGCCACCTCGGCCAGCGTCGGATGCTCGGGCGTGGTGGGCAGCAACAGCACGTCGCGGCCGTCGAGTTGGGCCATCGCCTGGTGTCGCAGCTCGGCCAGCCTGGCCAGGTCGGCGGCGTAGGCGTGGGCCGACAGCCGCCCGGCCGCCGTGATGATCGACCGCACCGTGGGGTCGACGCCCGGCGCCCCGCCGGTGGCCGGGTCGTCGAGGAACGCGCCGACGGCGGCGTACCGTTCGGCCGCGAACGCGCCCCCGTAGAGCAGCTCGGCCGCCCGCAGGAACGGGCCGAGGTCGACCGTCTCGACCCGGGCGCCGGCGGCGGCCAGCCGCCGGACGGCCGCGTCGAACGCCGCCCGCCAGCCCGGCGCCAGCACGCGCAGCGCGCC